>JBEAXD010000006.1:0-7238 GCA_041159995.1 Actinomycetota bacterium
AGCACCTCGGGATCGGCACCGGTCGTGACGAGCAGCACCCGGTCGAGGTCGTCGTGGACCGCGAAGTACGAACCGTCGGGACTCCAGGCGGTCTGGCCGAAGGTGTAGGTCTCGGGCGCACCGACCGAGACGAGGGTCCGGGACGTCCCGCCCCGGGTGAGCGTCACGGTGAGGCGACCGCGCGACGAGGAGAAGGCGACGGTCTCGCCGTTCGGACCGACGGGTTCCTCACCGGCTCCGTCCTTCGACGGCGTGCGGCCCGATCCGGGTACATCGCGGATCGTGCGTTCCGCGACATCGGCGATCCACCGGTACGTGGGTCCACCCTCCGCCGTCCGCACGAACCGGTTCCCCTCGAGGCGACCGTCGGCGCGCCACCGGAGACCGTCCGCGGATCCACGCACGCAACCCACGCGCCGCGGCGAACCGCCGGCCGCCCGGACGACCCAGATGCAACCGTCATCCGGGAACGCCGCCACGTACGCGATCGTCCCGGTACGGGTGTCATCGCGTGCGGTGGCGAGGGCGGGGAACTCGGGGATCGGTCGGAGACCCCACCACAGGGACCTGCCGACGAGGAACGCGCCGACCAGCAGCACGGGCACCGCCACGGCTGCGGCGATGATCCGGACCCGTCGCTTCGACGTGCTCATGCGGCCCGATCTCCCTCATCCGCGGGCGGTGCGCCCGAACCGTCCTGTGCCACGCCGCCACCCTCGCGCGACGCGCCGCACCGGGACAGGGTCCTCGGACCCGAACCGGACCGATCAGGCCCCGGCGCCCCGCCGGCGGACCCCGGTTCCGAGTCGGATCGCGTACGCGTCCTCGGTCGGAACGCCTTCGGGCAGGGTCAGCGTGAGCGTGCCGTCACGCTCGCCCCGCATGAGCGTGGTGCCGGTGCCGAGGTGCACCGCGTCCGCCACACTCGCGGCGTCGATGCCCTCGAGGGCGAACTCCGGCGCACCGGGGCGACCGAGCAGCAGTGCGTGCACGGTGCCGGCCCGCACGGTGAAGCGCACGTCGGTCCCGTCGTCGGTGACCGTCGATGCGACCTCCCAGGGACGCGTGCCCCGGAGGGCATCGCCGTTGCGCGCCATCCACGCGCCGAGTCCCCGGAGCGGCGCGGCCTGCTCCGCGGGGATCTCCCCGACCTCGTTCGGACCCACGCCGATGAGGAGGTTGCCGTTCTTGGCGACGATGTCGCAGAGGCTGCGCACGAGATCGGTCGCGGAGACGATGTCCTGCGGCCGCTCGTTGCGGTTCGCCCCGAACGAGTGGCCGACACCGCGGGTCGACTCCCACTTCTTGTCCCGGATGTCCGGGAGGCTCTCGTACTCGGGCGTCGAGAAGTCGTACCACTTCGCGCCGGGGAAGGTGAGTCGCTTCCGCTCCTCGGGGATGAAGCGCCACGCCGCCTGCAGCGTGCGTCCTGCGAGCCGCAGCAGGGTCGTGCTCACCGGGTTGCGCCGGAACGTGCTCTGGACCCAACGGTCGTTGATGACCCCGTCGGGTACGGCGTTGTAGTACTCGGCGAACAGCCCGGGGAGGTCGGGATCACGCGGCCAGCCGATGTCGTTCCACATGAGCGACGGTTCGTAGCGCTCGATGAGCTCCCGCCAGTGCGCGGTGATGTAGGCGAGGTACCGCGGATCATCGGGCGTCGCGAGCACGATGTCCGCGCCCTGCCGCAGGACCACGTCGTTGTAGGGCCAGTCCCACGCGCCCGAGTAGTAGAAGCCCATGCGCATGCCCCGGGCGCGCACCGCGTCGGTGAGCCCGCCGACGAGGTCGCGCCGTGCGTGGTACTCGCCCTTCACCGGGTGCGGGACGGCCGACGGCCAGAGCGCGAAGCCCTCGTGGTGCTTCGTCGTGAGCACGAGGTACCCCGCGCCGGCCTCCTGCGCGAGCCCGGCGATCGCGTCGAGGTCGCAGGCCGCCGTGCCCTCATCGAACATCGGGACGAAGTCGTCGTACGCGAAGTCGGGGCCGTAGGTCTCCCGGTGATGCCGCTGCGTCGGCGAGCCGGGGATCCGCATCGTGTTGCGGTACCACTCCGCGTACGGGTTGTCGCGCAGCATGCGCACCGGACCGTCCTCGACGAGCATCGTCTGGATGTCGGGCACCTGCGGGGCCCAGCCCGGCACCGAGTAGAGACCCCAGTGCACGAAGACCCCGAGTTTCGCGTCGTCGTACCAGGCCGGTAGCGGGTGCTGCCGCACGGACTCCCAGGTCGGTTCGTAGGTGACCGGCATCGCCCGTCGCTCCGTCAGGGCTTCCGCAGGACCCGGAGGCTGCCCGTGGTCGAACTGGGGGCGAAGCCCTCACGGACCGCGCGCTGCCAGACGTGGAAGGGAGCCTGCCCGCCGTCCGCCGGATCCTCGAAGCAGTCGTGGATCGCGAGCACCCCTCCCGACACCAGTCGGTGCGCCCACATCTCGTAGTCGGCCATCGCGACGTCCTCGGCGTGACCCCCGTCGATGAAGAGGAACCCGACCGGGGTGGACCAGTGCGCACCGACCGTCGGCGAGTCGCCGATCACCGCGACGACCGCGCCCTCGAGTCCGGCCGCTTCGATGGTGCGCCGGAAGTACGGCAGGGTGTCCATGCGCCCGGTCGCGGGGTCGACGACCTCGGGATCGTGGTGCTCCCATCCGGCCTGGTTCTCCTCGGAGCCGCGGTGGTGGTCGATCGTGTAGAGCACGGTGCCGCGGGCGCGGGCCGCAGTGCCGAGGTACACCGCCGACTTGCCGCAGTACGAGCCGATCTCGAGCAGCGGGCCGGCCGTACCGCCGGGCAGACCGGCGTCGTGGTGCGCGAGTCCCTCGTCCTCCGGCATGAACCCCTTGACCCGCCGGGCGACCGCGAGTTCGGCCTCGGTCATCACAGGACGGGCGTCTCCCGGTAGCGGCCGAACTCCTCGGCCAGGGTCCCCATGATCTCGCCGACGGTGGCGCGGGCCCGGACCGCGCCGAGGATCGCGGGCATCGTGTTCGCCTGCGGATCGGCGGCCGACGCTCGCACGCCCCCCAGCGCATCGACGACCGCGGCGCCGTCACGGGACCGCTTCACCTCGGCGAGCCGGGCGAGCTGCTTGTCCTCGAACTGCGGACCGATGAGCAGGAGGTCGGGCGATCCCTCCTCGTTGCCCTCGGTGAACCCGTTCACCCCGATGATGGTGTGGCGACCGTCGTTGAGCTTGCGCTCGAGCTCGTAGGCGCTGTCCGCGATCTCACCCATGAACCAGCCGGAATCGACCTCGCGCAGCACACCCTCGAGGATCGAGCCCTCCCCCACCTCGTCGAGGTGCGCGAAGACCTCGCCGGCCCGCCGTTCGATCTCGTCGGTGAGCTCCTCCACGTACCAGGAGCCGCCCAGCGGGTCGGCGACGTTGGCCACCCGCGACTCCAGCGCGATGACCTGCTGGGTGCGCAGCGCGAGCCGGGCCGCCCGGTCCGAGGGCAGCGCGAGCGCCTCGTCGAAGGAGTTGGTGTGCAGGCTCTGCGTGCCGCCGAGCACTCCGGCGAGCGCCTCGATCGCCGTGCGCACGAGGTTCACCTCGGGCTGCTGGGCCGTGAGCGACACCCCGGCGGTCTGGGTGTGGAACCGGAGTTGCAGCGACCGCGGATCGGTCGCGCCGTAGCGATCGCGCATCCAGTGGGCCCAGATGCGGCGGGCCGCCCGGAACTTGGCGATCTCCTCGAAGAAGTCGACGTGCGCGTTGAAGAAGAACGACAACCTCGGTGCGAACGCGTCGACCGGCAGCCCCCGGGCGATGCCGGCCTCCACGTAGGCGAAACCGTTGGCGAGCGTGAACGCGAGTTCCTGCACGGCCGTCGAGCCCGCCTCCCGGATGTGGTAGCCGGACACCGACACCGGATGGAACCGCGGCATCTCGTGGGTGCAGAACTCGATGACGTCGGTGACGAGACGCAGGCTCGGACGCGGCGGGAAGAAGTACTCCTTCTGGGCCTGGTACTCCTTGAACATGTCGTTCTGGAGGGTGCCGCCGAGCGCGGCCCTCGGGGTGCCGTTCGCCTCGGCCGCGGCGACGTACATGGCCAGCAGGATCGGCGCCGCGCAGTTGATCGTCATCGAGGTGGTGACCGTGCCGAGATCGATCCCCGTGTACAGGTCCTCGACGTCGGCGATCGTGTCGATCGCGACCCCGCACTTGCCGACCTCGCCGAGGCTCAGGGGGTCGTCCGAGTCACGCCCCATGAGGGTCGGGAGGTCGTAGGCGGTCGACAGGCCGGTGCCCCCGGCCGCCAGCAGGTCGTGGAACCGACGGTTCGTGTCGGGCGCGGTGCCGAACCCGGCGAACATCCGCATGGTCCAGACCTTGGACCGGTACATCGAGGCGTACGGCCCGCGGGTGTACGGGAACGCACCGGGGCGCTCGGCCCCCGGCGGGCCGTAGACGGGCTCGACCTCGAGTCCGGAGTGCGTCGTGAAATCGGCCTCGCGCTCTCGCATCCGGCTCATCCTCGCACGCCGGGGACCCGCACCCTCAGCCGAGCCCGAGCAGGTCCGAGACGCCGTGACGGTGCCCGGCGATGTACCCGCCGTCGACCGGGATGGCCGCGCCGGTCACGAAGGACGCGTCGTCCGAGACGAGGAACAGCGCCACCGAGGCGATCTCCTCGGGCCGGCCGAGCCGCCCGAACTGGTGGGCCCGCGCGATGTCGGCGACGACGGCCTCCATGCCCGGCAGACCGAAGACCCCGGACAGCAGCGGGGTGTCGATGAACCCCGGGCAGATCGCGTTCACCCGGATCCCCCGCCGTCCGTAGTCGATCGCGAGGTTCTTGGTCAGGATGACGACGCCGCCCTTCGACGCGTTGTAGGCGCTGCCGCCCTCGGTGCCGATGAGCCCCTCGACCGACGCGAGGTTCACGATCGATCCCCGCTGCGTGCCGTCGATGCCGAAGCGCGGCGTCTGCTCGAGCATCGTGGCCGCCGCGTGCTTGTCGACGAGGAAGGTCCCCGTGAGGTTCACCGAGATCACCCGCGCCCACTCGGTCTCGTCGAGCAGGTGCACCGGCCCGCCACTCGCGATGCCCGCGGCGTGTACGACGGCGTCGACCCGACCGTGGTCGGCGCGGGCGCCCGCGAAGCCCGACGCGACCTGCTCCTCCCGGGTCACATCGACCGCCCGTACGGTCGCGCCGGGCGCGTCGTGCTGGGCCAGGTCCCAGGACTCCACCGCGGCGCCCTCGGCGAGGAACCGTTCGACCGTGGCCCGGCCGATGCCCGACGCGCCGCCCGTGACGACCGCCGTCCGTCCCTCGAGTCGTTCCACATCCGCCTCCGTCGCCGCGTACCGATCCGTCGCCCCGCCACCATCGCCGGGGGCCCGGAATCCGGTCAAGTCGCCCATCGGCGGCGCGCACGGTGACGGCTAGATTGCCGCCCCATGGATCAGCAGCAGGCTCCCGACCGCAACCTCGCCATGGACCTCGCCCGGGCCACCGAGGCCGCCGCCCTCGCGGCCGGCCGCTGGCTGGGCCGGGGCGACAAGAACGGCGCCGACGGCGCGGCGGTCGACGCGATGCGCCTCGTCCTCAACACCGTGCCCATGGAGGGCGTGGTCGTGATCGGTGAGGGCGAGAAGGACGAGGCCCCGATGCTGTTCAACGGTGAGGAGATCGGCTCGGGCGGACCGGCCTGCGACATCGCGGTCGACCCGATCGACGGCACGACCCTCACCTCGCTCGGGCGCAACAACGCGATCTCGGTGATCGCCCTCGCCGAGCGCGGCACGATGTTCGACCCGGGGCCCTGCGTCTACATGGACAAGATCGCGGTCGGCCCGGAGGCACGCGACGTCATCGACCTCGATGCACCCGTCCGGGCGAACCTCGAGGCCGTCGCCAAGGCCAAGGGCGAGAAGGTGGAGGACGTCACCGCGGTGATCCTCGACCGCGACCGCCACGCCGACATCATCCGGGCCTGCCGCGAGGCCGGCGCACGGGTGCGTCTGATCCCGGACGGCGACGTCGCCGGCGCGATCTCGGTGGCGTGGCCCGGCTCCGGCTCGGACATCCTCTTCGGGGTCGGTGGCACGCCGGAGGGCGTGATCGCGGCCTGCGCGCTCAGGTGCCTCGGCGGCGAGATCCTCGGCCGGCTCTGGCCCCGGAACGACGAGGAGCGCACGGCCGCCCTCGAGCAGGGCTACGACCTCACCCGCGTGCTCACCGCGGAGGACCTGGTGTCCGGCGACGACGTGTTCTTCGCCGCCTCCGGCATCTCCGACGGCGACCTGATCCAGGGTGTGCGGTACTTCGGCGGTGGAGCGACGAGCGAGAGCCTCGTCATGCGCTCGCGCAGCGGCACCGTCCGCAAGATCCACACCCAGCACCACTGGCAGAAGATCGCCCGGATCTCCCCGACCGAGCGCTAGCGGGGCGCGTCCCCCGGGACGAGCCGCTCGAGCAGTTCCCGGATCCGGGCCTGCTCGACCGCCAACGCCTCGAGCCGCGCCTCCAGGTTCGGGACCCCGGCCGCACCGTCGACTGCGTCCCCGATCGGGCCGCGCTCGGTCGCGGCTGCGGGTGCGTCCCGTCGCCCGACGAACCACGAGGCCACCGAGGCCGAGACGGTGCCGATGAGCCCGACACCCACGAGCATCACGATCGAGGCGACGACCCGCCCCTGCCAGGTGACCGGGTACTCGTCGCCGTACCCGACCGTCGTCGTCGTGACGATCGCCCACCAGTAGGCCTGCCCGATCGTGCGGATGTTCGACCCGGGAGCGACCGACTCGTAGCGCCACACGACGAGCGCACCCAGTGTCACGACCGCCGCCGCGATCCCCACCATGGAGGCGGCGATGCGTTCGGTCGGGATCCGCCGGATGGACCGCACGATGATGATGACCACCCGCAGGATCCGCAGGAACGGCACGAGCACCATGAGGAGATCGAGCTTGTGGGTGCGGACGAACACACCTCGGGGCACGGACAGTGCGAGGCGCACGACGTAGTCGACGACGAACGCGAACCAGACCGCGTACCCGAGGTACAGGGCCAGGTTGCGCACCTCCTCGTCGCGGGGTCGGTCGGCGAGCAGCCAGCGGATGAACAGCGCGGCGAGGAACAGCATGGCGAGCAGGTCGAGGGGCCGGGTCGTACGCGCCGCCCACCGCGCCAGTCGTCGTGCGCGCCGGTCGGCGGGATCGATCGCGGCCTCGGTCACAACCGCGCATCGTACGGGGCCGACCGCCACGAACCGTCGATGCC
>JBEAXD010000033.1:0-4183 GCA_041159995.1 Actinomycetota bacterium
CGCCGGTGGCGGCGGCACGCAGACGACGAGCGGGGTGGCGGCGGTCCGCGACCTCGGTCCGGCGACCGACCTCGACGATCTCGACGAGTCGGTGCTCGAGCGGCGCCGGGGTCGGAGCCGCAAGGGCCGGCCGACCGGGCGCTACACGATGTGCGTGCACAGGGCCGACGACGGTGTCGTGCACCTCGCGGTGCTCGAGGGCCGGGTGCTCACCGAGCACTACGTGAGCCGGCCGACCGATGACGCCACCCAGATCGACGGCAACATCTACCTGGGCCGGGTGCAGAACGTGCTCCCCGGTATGGAGGCCGCCTTCATCGACATCAGCACCCCGAAGAACGGCGTGCTGTACCGCGGCGACGTCACCTTCGACCCGAGTGAGGTCGACTCGCAGCAGCCCCGCATCGAATCGCTGCTCAAGAACGGGCAGAACGTGATCGTGCAGGTCACGAAGAACCCGATCGGGGCCAAGGGGGCGCGCCTCACCCAGGAGGTGAGCCTCGCCGGCCGCTTCGTCGTGATGGTGCCGGGTCAGCCCCAGACCTACGGGATCTCGAAGCGACTCCCGGACGAGGAGCGCAAGCGCCTCCGCAAGGTGCTCGACGCGATCCGGCCCGACGACGCCGGCCTCATCGTGCGGACCGCGGCCGCCGGTGCGTCGGCCGAGGAACTCGCCCGCGACATGGAGCGGCTCAAGGCGGAGTGGGCGGCGATCGCCGATGCGGCCAAGCGGGCCGGCAAGCCCTGCCTCCTGCACCGCGAGCCGCCGCTCGTCGTGCGCGTCATCCGCGAGGAGTTCAACACCGAGTACCGCTCGATCGTCATCGACGACCGCGAGCTCTACGAGGAGGTGCGCGGGTACGTCGAGGCCATCGCGCCCGAGCTGGCCGAGCGGGTCGAGTTCTACGACGAACCCGACCTCGGGATCTTCGAGCGGTTCCACGTGCACGAGCAGCTCCACAAGGCGCTCGAGCGCAAGGTCTGGTTGCCCTCGGGCGGCTCGCTCATCATCGAGCGGACCGAGGCGCTCACCGTCATCGACGTGAACACGGGCAAGAACGTGGGCCGGTCGAACCTCGAGGAGACGGTGTTCCGCAACAACCTCGAGGCCGCCGAGGAGGTGGCCCACCAGCTCCGGCTCCGGGACATCGGCGGGATCATCGTCATCGACTTCATCGACATGGAGGTCAGGGCGAACCGGGACGAGGTGGTCCGGGTCCTCCGGGACGCCCTGGCCCGGGACAAGACCCGGACCCAGGTCTTCGAGATCTCGGAGCTCGGCCTCGTCGAGATGACCCGCAAGCGCATCTCGGAGGGGCTCGTGGAGTCCTTCTCGGAGGCCTGCCCGGCCTGCCAGGGACGCGGTTTCACGGTCGACCACTCGATGCTGTAGCCTCCCGGGTCCCCAGATCGATCCAGAGGACCCACGCGCGCCATGTACGCAGTCATCAGCACCGGCGGGAAGCAGTACCGCGTCACCGAGGGCCAGACCCTCGACGTGGAGCGCCTCGGCGCGGACGAGGGCGCCGAGGTGTCCCTGCGCCCGGTCCTCGTGGTCGACGGCGACGCCGTCCTCGCGACCCCGGCCAAGCTGGGTGGCGCGAAGGTCACCGCCAAGGTCGTCGGCGAGGCCCGCGGCCCGAAGATCAACGGGTTCTCGTACAAGTCGAAGGCCAACGAGCGCAAGCGCTGGGGCCACCGGCAGCACTACTCCACGATCGAGATCACCAAGATCTCCGTCGGCTGACCAAGGATCACGAGCGATGTCGAAGAAGAAGGGCGCCTCCTCCTCCCGGAACGGGCGTGACTCCAACGCCCAGCGGCTCGGCGTGAAGGTCTACAGCGGGACCGAGGTGACCGCGGGCTCCATCATCGTGCGCCAGCGCGGCACCCAGTTCCACCCCGGCCTCAACGTGGGCCGTGGCGGCGACGACACCCTGTTCGCGACCGCACCCGGCACGGTCGTCTTCGGCCGTCGTCGCGGGCGTCGCCTCGTCGACGTCGTCCCGACCGAATCCGCCTGACCCGACATCGTTCCGGGTACGGGCCCCACGGCACGGCGCACTGCGCCGTGCCGTTCTCGTTCCCGACGGTGCCCGGCGCGCGCATCACCGATCCGGCCGGTTCCGCATCCCTATCCTTGAGGCCACATGAGCGGGTTCGTCGACGAGGCCCAACTCAACGTCCACGGCGGTGACGGCGGCGCCGGGAGCGTCGCGTTCCGACGGGAGGCCCACGTACCCCAGGGTGGGCCCGACGGTGGCGACGGCGGCAAGGGCGGGGACATCTGGCTCCGGGCCGACCGGAACGTGGCCTCCCTCCTCGCGTTCCGCGACCACCCGCACCGGCGCGCCGAGTCCGGGACCCACGGATCGGGCAACAAGCGTCACGGCCACAAGGGGGCCGATCTCACGGTGAGCGTCCCCGAGGGGACGACGATCCGCGACCACTACACCGGCGAGGTGATCGCCGATCTCGTCAACCACGGTGACACCTGGCTCGCGGCCCGCGGCGGTCGGGGCGGACGCGGCAACGCCCGGTTCCTCTCGAACGCGCGCCGCGCCCCGTCCTTCGCCGAGCAGGGCGAGTACGGGGAGGAGCGCTGGCTCGACCTCGAGCTGCGCCTCATGGCCGACGCCGCGCTCGTCGGGTTCCCGAACGCCGGCAAGTCGACGCTCATCGCCTCGGTCAGCGCGGCCAAACCCAAGATCGCCGACTACCCCTTCACCACGCTCGAACCCAACCTCGGTGTCGTCCGGTTCCGCGACCACGAGTTCGTGGTCGCCGACATCCCCGGCCTCATCGAGGGTGCGGCCGAGGGCCGGGGCCTCGGCCACCGGTTCCTCCGGCACATCGAGCGGGCTCGGGTGCTCGTCGTGCTCGTCGATCTCGCCCCGGTCGACGGTCGCTCACCCGAGGACCAGGAGGCGGTGCTCCTCGACGAACTCGAGCGGTACCGCCCCGATCTCCTCGACCGGCCGCGCATCCTCGTCGGTACGAAGGCCGACGTCGCCACGCACACCATCGAGGGCGACGACGTGGTCGAGATCTCGGCGGTCACCCGCCAGGGTCTCGAGGTGCTGCTCGGACGCCTCGGGACGATCATCGAGGAGGCCCGGGCGGCCGAGGTCGAACGCGAGGCCTACGTGGTGCATCGGCCGGTCGAGGAGGGCTTCTCGATCCTGCGGGACGACGACGGCGCGTACCGCGTGAGCGGTCGCAACGCGGAGCGGGTGGTGGCCATGGCCGACCTCACGAACCTCGAGGCGCTCGAGTACGTGCACGACCGGTTCCGACGGATGGGCGTCGAGCGGGCCCTCGCCCGGGCCGGCGCGCGCGAGGGTGACATCGTGCGGATCGGTGGGGTCGAGCTCGAGTACGTGGAGGGCTTCTAGGTGGGCGTGCGCGCGGTGATCAAGGTCGGCACGTCCTCGGTCACGACCGAGCGCGGCGAGTTGGACCTCGGCGCACTCTCGAAGCTGGCGGACGAACTGGCGGCGGCCCGCGCCGCCGGCCATGAACCCGTCCTCGTCCTCTCCGGCGCGATCGCCGCCGGGCTGCCGGCGCTCGGGTTCGAGGCGCGGCCGGCCGACATCCGCACGCTCCAGGCGATCGCCGCGGTCGGCCAGCCCCTGCTCGTCGAGCGGCTGCGGGGCCTGCTCGCGGCGCACGGCATCGTGCCCGGACAGGTGCTCCTCGACCCGTACGACTTCGGTCAGCGGTCCCAGTACCTCCACGCCCGCGAGACGCTGCTGCGGCTGCTCGAACTCGGGGTGATCCCGGTCGTGAACGAGAACGACACGGTGGCCGACGACGAGATCCGGTTCGGCGACAACGACCGGATCGCGGCGCTCGTCGCCAACATGATCGGGGCGGAGGCGCTCGTGCTGCTCACGGACACCGACGGTCTCTACACCTCCGACCCGCGTCTCGACGCCGATGCGTCGCTCATCGAGGAGATCGTCTCCGTCGATGCCGAACTCGAGGTGGTGGCGGGCGGTGCGGGCTCGGCACGGGGGAGCGGCGGCATGGCCTCGAAGCTGGCGGCGGCCCGGATCGCCTCCTGGTCCGGGGTCCGCACGGTCATCGCCGCGACCGCGACCGCTGGTGTCATCGCCGCGGCGCTCGACGGGCGCGGGGTGGGGACCACCGTGCAGCCCCGGGCCGAGCGGCTCTCCGGGCG
>JBEAXD010000032.1:0-3906 GCA_041159995.1 Actinomycetota bacterium
GTACCCACGATGCTGCTCCCGGACCTCCTCGCCGACGTCGAGGTCATCCGCATCCTCGGTCCGGCCGCGCCGGATGTCCGTGCGGTCGTCCACGACAGTCGACGGGTGACCCCGGGAGCGCTGTTCGCCGCAGTGCCGGGCGCGACGACCGACGGGCACGACCACGTCGACGAGGCGCTCCGCCGCGGTGCGGTCGCGGTGCTCGTCGAGCGCGAGGTCGCGGCCGGCGTCACCCAGGTCCTGGTCGACTCGGTCCGGCGGGCCATCGGACCCGTCGCCGCTGCTGCGGCCGGGCGTCCGTCGGAGGCGCTGCGGGTCCTGGGTGTCACGGGCACCAACGGCAAGACGACGGTGACCCACCTGCTCGAGGGGATCGGCGCGGCCGCCGGGGCGCGCACCGGGGTGATCGGCACCCTCGGGGCCCGTATCGACGGCACCGAGATCCCGGTGGGCTTCACGACCCCGGAGGCTCCCGACCTGCAGGCGCTGCTCGCGACGATGCGCGAGCGCGGTGCGGCGGCGGTCGCGATGGAGGTGAGTTCGCACGCGCTCGCGCAGCATCGGGTCGACGGCACCCGCTTCGCCGCCGCGTGCTTCACGAACCTCACGCACGACCACCTCGACTTCCACGCCACGATGGGGGAGTACTTCGCCGCGAAGGCCCGGCTGTTCACCCGAGCGTTCACGGAACGGGCTGCGATCGACATCGACGACGACCACGGGGTGGAGCTCGAGGCTCGGGCCACCGGGGCCGGCCTCGAGGTCACCACCTTCGGTCTCGGGGGTGCGGCCGACGTCACCGCGCGCGACGTCGTGACCGGTCCCCGGGGCACCGACTTCGTGCTCTGCCTCCGCGCCGCGGGCATCGAGGTGCCGGCGCACCTCGAACTCATCGGGCGGGTCAACGTCGCCAACGCGCTCGGCGCCGCGGCGACGGCCCTCGTCACCGGGACCGACCCCGCGGCGATCGTCGCCGGCCTCGCCACGACCGCGCCGGTACCCGGGCGGCTCGAACGGGTCGACGCGGGTCAGGACTTCACGGTGCTCGTGGACTACGCGCACACGCCCGAGGCGCTCGCCACGGTCCTGCGGGACGCCCGCGCCCTCGCCGAGGGCGGGCGCGTCATCCTCGTCTTCGGATGCGGGGGCGATCGGGACGCGGCCAAGCGCCCGGTCATGGGAGCCGTCGCGGCGACTCACGCGGATCTCGCCGTGCTCACGGCGGACAACTCGCGCTCGGAGGATCCGGCCGTCATCGCCGACGCGGTGCTCGCGGGTCTGCGGTCCGGCCCGGCCCGGCACACGGTCGAGCTCGACCGCCGTGCGGCGATCGCGGTGGCGATCGACGCGGCGCAGGCGGGTGACGTCGTCGTCGTGGCCGGGAAGGGGCACGAGTCCGGGCAGACCGTCGGCGGGGTCACCACGCCCTTCGACGACCGCACGGTGACCCGTGAACTCCTCGAGGGGGCGACGTGCCGTTGACCCTCGCCTCCATCGCCGCGATCACCGGGGGTCGTCTGATCGGCGGCGATCCGGATGCGCCCGTGCACGGGTTCGACTTCGACTCGCGGGTCCAGACCCCGGGCGCCGGTTTCGTGGCCCTCGTCGACGGTCGTGACGGCCACGACTTCGTGGCCGCTGCGCTCGCGGCCGGTGCCGCGGTCGCGCTCGTCGCCCGCGTCCCCGAGGGCGTGCGTGGGCCCTGCGTGGTCGTCGAGGATCCGCAGCGCGCGCTCGGCACCCTCGCGGCCGCGGTGCGCGCCGGGTTCGCCGATACCCGGGTGGTGGCGGTGACGGGCTCAGCGGGCAAGACGAGCACCAAGGAACTCCTCGCCGCCGCGTTGCGACCGGTCCGCCGTGTGCACGCGAACGCGGCCTCGCACAACAACGAGTTCGGCCTGCCGGTCACCATCCTCGGCGCCCTTCCGGACACCGAGGTGCTCATCCTCGAGATGGGGGAGCGGTTCGCCGGGGACCTCGAGTACCTGTGCGGCATCGCGCGGCCCGAGATCGGCATCGTCACCCACGTCGGCCTCGCGCACGCCGAGCACCTCGGCGGGCGGGAGGGGACGGTCGAGGTGCTCGCGGAGATGGTCTCGGCCCTGCCCCCATCGGGCCTCGCCGTGCTCAACGCCGACTGCGATGCGACCCCCGATCTCCGTGCCCGCAGCACCGCACCCGTGCTGACCGTCGGCCGGGCGGCCGGTGCCGACGTCCGCATCGAACGGCTCACCGTCGATGATGGGCTGCGGGCGCACTTCGACCTCGCCACGCCATGGGGGCGGATCGAGGACGTGCGCCTCACCGTGCGCGGTGAGCACCAGGCCGCCAACGCGGCTCAGGCCGCGACGGTCGCGTTGCACCTCGGCGTGCCGGGCTCAGCGGTCGCCGCGGGACTCGGTGCCGCGCGGGGCGCGGCCTGGCGCATGGAGCTCGCCCGATCGCCGCGCGGCATCACCGTGCTCAACGACGCGTACAACGCGTCGCCCGGTGCGATGGAGTCCGCGTTGCACGCGCTCGTCCGGCTCCCGGCCGAGCATCGCATCGCGGTCCTCGGCGCGATGCTCGAACTCGGTGACCACAGCGAGGCCGAGCACCGCCGCCTCGGAGCGCTCGCCGCCGGTCTCGGTCTCGACACGATCGTCGTCGTCCCGACGGATGGAGCCGGCCCGCTCGCCGAGGCCGCGGAGGCCGCCGGGGGCAACGTGGTCCGCGTGCCCGACGCCGCTGCGGCCGCCACCTGGGTCACCGACCATGCGGCGGCCGGCGATGCCGTCCTCGTCAAGGCGTCCCGTCGGGTCGGCCTCGAACGGGTCGCCGCCGCGCTGCTGGAGGTCGCGGCATGATCGCGGTGCTCATCGCCGTCGCCACGAGTTTCCTCTTGTGCGTGCTCACGACCCCGTTCCTCATCCGGTTCCTGCAGCGACGCAGCATCGGGCAGGCGATCCGGGACGACGGTCCGGTCGCCCACCCCCACGAGGCCAAGGCCGGCACCCCGACGATGGGAGGTGTCGCGATCATCGGCGCCGCGTTCGTCGCGTACCTCGTCGCCCACATCCGGACCGAGGCGATCAAGTTCGCGGACACCGCGCTGGCGCTGTGGTTCCTCATCATCGGCATGGCCCTCGTGGGGCTGCTCGACGACTGGCTGGGCGTCCGCAAGTCGAGGAACCTCGGGTTGCGCAAGCGGGGCAAGCTCGCCGGGCAGTACCTCGTCGCCGGGGGGTTCGCGCTCCTCGCGCTCTGGTTCGTGGGGACCGCGACCCGCCTGTCGTTCACCCGCGCGTTCGACTTCGAGATCGCGGCGTGGCTCTGGGTCGTCATCGCGGTGATGGTCGTGGTGTCATCGGCGAATGCGGTGAACATCACGGACGGACTCGATGGCCTCGCGGCCGGATCGGCCGCGCTGGTGTTCGCGGCGTTCGTCGTGGTGGCGTTCACGCAGTTCCGGCATCCGGAGGCCTACAACCTCATCGCCGCCCAGCAGATCGACCTCGCAGTGATCGCGGCGGCGATGATGGGTGCGTGCGTCGGGTTCCTGTGGTGGAACGCCCTGCCGGCCCGCATCTTCATGGGGGACACCGGCGCGCTCGCGCTCGGTGCAGCGCTCGCCGGACTCGCGATCCTCACCCAGACGATCCTGCTCCTGCCGATCCTCGGCGGCCTCTACGTGATGGAGACCGGGAGCGTGATCCTGCAGATCATCTCGTTCCGCGGCTTCAAGCGGCGGATCTTCCGGATGTCACCCATCCACCACCACTTCGAACTGCTGGGTTGGCCCGAATCGACGGTCGTCGTTCGTTTCTGGATCCTCGCCGGGTTCGCGATGGCGCTCGGTCTCGGCCTGTTCTACGCGGACTTCCTCCGCATCCCGGGGCTCATCCGACGAGCCCCGGGATGCGGAGG
>JBEAXD010000105.1:0-11021 GCA_041159995.1 Actinomycetota bacterium
CCCGTAGACCGCGACGCGTGCGCTCCCGCCGGTCGGCAGGGCACGGGCCGCGCGCACCGAGTTCAGGACATCCCGGGCCGCGTCGTCGCCGATGAGGTACCGCTCGACCCCCGGCGTACCCAACCCCGCGTAATCGGTCGCGGTGACGACCATGCCCGCGCGCAGCATGCCGGCGGCCCACGCCAGTTGTCCCAACGGGTTACGACCGCGGGACGGCGCGCAGGTGTCCCCGAGCCCGACGGTGCCGTGCGCCCACGCGACCACGGGTCGGCCACCGGCCGGCGCGTCACCGGCCGGGGCGAGCACCATGCCACTCGACACCGTCGGCGTCCCGTCGGCCCGTTCGGACCGGTAGAGGATCCGCCAGGCCCGCGCGTCGCCGATGGTGGTCCCCAGCGGCGCCTCGCGGAGCAGCGCACCGACGGGGGCGGAACGCCAACCCTCCGGCGGCTCGTAGAACGGGGCGAGACGGCGCTGCCGCGAAGCATCACTCCGCTCGGCGCGCACCACTGCGGTCGTCACGGCGAGCAGTGCCCCGAGGATCGCGACCACGAGCAGCCCGACGATCGACCAGAGCACCGGGTTGCGGAGGAAACGTGCGAGCGGCCCGCGGCGGGCGGCGACCGGCGCGGTCACGGCGCTTCGACGGTACGACCGACCGGCGGGAGGGCCGACCACGGGAAGTCGATCCACGAATCGACGACCCGCCAGGCGTAGTCGGGCGCGACCACCGATCGGGGCTTGTGGTACAGCACCGCCGAGCGGATCTCCTCCACGTGGGGGCGACACTTGTCGAGCACCAGCTTGAGCGTCTCGCCGGTGTCCGCGACATCGTCGACCACGAGCACACGACGGTTGACGAGGTCGTCCATGTTGAGGACCGGCGGCAGCTCCACCGGGACGTCGAGACGGTCGTCGATGCCCGTGTAGAACTCGACGTTGACCGTCGCGATGTTCTTGTGGCCCATCGCGTACGCAATGGCCCCGCCGATGATGAGACCGCCCCGGGCGATGGCGAGGACCCAGTCGGGCTCGTAGCCGCTCTCGATCACCGATCCGGCGAGTTCCCGGATCGCGGTGCCGAACCGCTCGTAGGTGAGCAC
Source organism: Actinomycetota bacterium (assembly GCA_041159995.1). Classification (GTDB taxonomy): domain Bacteria; phylum Actinomycetota; class Acidimicrobiia; order IMCC26256; family IMCC26256; genus IMCC26256. The sequence goes on from JBEAXD010000105.1 coordinate 1,104, forward strand.
CTCCCGGGGTGCCGTGCGCTGGTCGACCTCGACCGCGCCGCCTGCATCACTCATCGTGCCTCCTCGGAGATCGGACCGACCACGGTGTTCATCGTTCGTCCCGCACGTAGGCCTGCCCGAGCGCGGTCGGGGCGCCGGCCCGCCGGCGCATCGCGGTGGGCGCGAGCGCGATGAGCACGACGATCGTCAGCAGGTAGGGCAGCATCGACAGGATCTCGGCCGGCACCGCAGCGATGCCCGCAGCCTGCAACGTGAAGTTGGCCCGCAGCGCGAACCCGAAGATGATCGCGCCGGCCAGCGCACGCCACGGACGCCACGACGCGAAGACCACGAGTGCGAGGGCGATCCAGCCGATGCCGTCGGTGGTCGCCGAACCGTTCCAGGACGGGACGACGACGAGCATCGTGTACGCCGCGCCCGCCCCGGCGAAGGCTCCGCCCACGATCACGTGGACGTACCGCACCCGGGCCACCGCGATACCCGCGGCGTCCGCGGTCGCCGGCGACTCCCCGACCGCGCGCAGCGCGAGGCCGGGACGCGTCCGCACGATGTAGAGCGCGACGAGGGCCGTCACCGCGACGGTCGCGTAGACGAGGACGTCCTGCTGGAACACGACGCGACCGATGACGGGGAGATCGGCGAGTCCCGGGATCCGGAGCGGGTCGATCTCGGCGCCGCGGGGCTGGCCCTCGACCGAGGAACCCACGAACCGGGCCACGCCCCCGCCGAAGATCACGAGCGCGAGGCCACTGACGATCCGGTTCGCACGCAGGGTCACGCACAGGAACGCGTGCACGGCGGCGAGCGCGGCCGCCGCCGCCATCGCGGCGAGCAGCGCGAGCCACGGACTGCCGGTGGCATCGGCGACGAGGAACGCACTCACCGCACCGACGAGCATCATCCCCTCGACCCCGAGGTTCAGGACACCCGACCGCTCGGCGAGGATCTCGCCGAGGGCCGCGAGGACGAGGGGCACACCGAACGAGATCGCACCGGCGAGCGCGACGACCCAGACGTTGGCGTTGATCCCACCAGAGGCGAGGCTGAGGTCGGGGATCATGCCGGAGCCTCCCGGATGCGCCGGACCACGAGGCGGTTGCGACGGAACACCTCACCGCCGAGGGCGGCGAGCAGGATCGCGCCCTCGAGCATGAACGCGATGGCCACCGGCACCCGGAGCGGGCCCGTCGCGCCCTGCAGCGCGTCGGCACCCGTGCGCAGGCCGGCGAGGAGCACGGCCACCAGGCCGACCGCGAACGGGTTGTACCGCGAGAGCGCCGCCACCACGATGCCCGTGTACCCGAGCCCGAGCACGAGGCCGTTCGGGTCGAGGGCGTAGGCGCGACCGCCGACCTCTCCGGCTCCGGCCAGACCGGCGAGGCCGCCCGAGATGAGCATCACCGCGATCACCGTCCGCTTGATCGGGATCCCCGCGTACCGGGCCGCGCGCTCGGAGGAGCCGACGACCTTCATGTCGAAGCCGAAGGAGGTGCGCTGCTGCAGGAACCAGACCACGAGGACGGCGAGGATCGCGACACCGAGCCCGAGGTGGACCCTCGAGACCCCCGACGGGAAGTCGATGCCCGCGACATCACGTGGGAAGTGGAGCTGCGGGAAGTGCGCGACCTCCGGGAGGGGCTTGCCCTGCGGGAAGTTCTTCGAGTCGGGGTCCCGCCAGAACGAGGACGACCCGAAGATCAGGTACTGCATGAGGAACAGGGCGACGTAGTTGAACAGCAACGTGGTGACGATCTCGCTCGTGTTGAGGAACGCACGGGCGATCGCCGGGATGAGGATCCAGAGCACCCCACCGAGCATGCCGGCGACGAGCACCGCGATCACCGCGACCGGGCCACTCACGTGGGGTGCGATCGCCAGACCGGCCCACGCCGCGCCGATGGCACCGGCGTAGAGCTGACCCTCGCCCCCGATGTTGTAGAGGTTCATGCGGAAGGCGAACGCCGCGGCCAGGCCGGTGAGGATGAGCGGCGTCGCCTGCCCGAGCGTGTCCGAGATCGAGTACCAGCTGCCGTACCCGTTGCTCACGAGACGGGCGTACACGCTGAGTGCCGGTCGGCCGGTGAGCCAGAGGAACACGCCTGCGATGACGAGCGCGCCGAGGATCGACGCCACCGGCACGATGAGGGCGGAGGATCGCCGGATGTCCGTGCGCTGCTCGAGCAGCACCTCGTAGCGACCGAGGATCACGGCGCGACCCCCGCCATGGCCAGGCCGATCGCCTCACGCGACGCGTCCGCCGCCGTCGTCTCGTGCACGAGGCGACCCTCGTACAGCACCACGACGCGATCCGCGATCGCGAGGACCTCCTCGAGGTCCTCGCTGATGAGCAGGATCGCCTCGCCCCGGGATCGTGCCCCGTCGAGGATGCCCCACACGGTCTCGATCGCGCCGACGTCGAGGCCGCGCGTCGGGGACGCGGCGACGAGGACCCGGGCCGAGTGCTCGCCGTCCGTGGAGTCGAGTTCGCGGGCGATGAGCACCTTCTGCGCGTTCCCACCCGACATGAGGCCGGCCGCCGCGTCGGGGCCGGTGGTCTTGACCTCGAACCGCTCGATGATGTCCTCGGCCTCGGCACGCGCGGCGCGCCGGTCGAGCAGGAACGAGCGGGGCCGGGTGAGCAGCATGTTGTCGACCATCGAGAGCGCCGGAGCGAGTCCGGTCCCGAGACGATCCTCCGGGACGTAGGCGAGCCCCGCGGCGCGCGCGGCGCGCGGACCCTTCCCCGCGACCTCGGTGCCCGAGACCGTGATACGGCCGGCCGTGGGCGCCTCGACCCCGGCGATGAGGTCGGCGAGTTCGCGCTGGCCGTTGCCCGACACCCCCGCGATGCCGAGGATCTCCCCGGCGCGCACCTCGAGGTCGACCCCGTCGACGCTCGTGACCCCACCACGCGTGAGCGTGAGGCCCTCGACGCGCAGCATCGGTTCGCGGGCCGCCGACCGGGCGCGCCGGGGTGAGAGGTCGACCTCGCGCCCGACCATCATGCGGGCGAGCTCCTCACGGGTCGTCGCGCCGGTGTCGACGTCGCCGGTGACCCGACCGTCACGCATCACGGTGACGCGGTCGGCGATCTCGAGCACCTCGCCGAGCTTGTGGCTGATGAACACCACGGTCCGGCCCGCCGCGGTCATCGTCCGCACCGTCGTGAAGAGCGCGTCGGCCTCCTGCGGGGTGAGCACCGAGGTGGGCTCGTCGAGCAGCAGGATCCGCGCGCCCTGGTACAGGGTCTTGACGATCTCGACCCGTTGGCGCTGGCCGACGCTCAGATCGCCGACGTGGGCCCTCGGGTCCAGCGGCAGTCCGTAGGTCTCGGCGATCTCGGCGACTGCGTCCTCGATCCGATCGCGGCGCAGACGCAACGGCTGGGTGCGGTCGCCGAGTACGACGTTCTCGGCGACCGTGAACCGCTCGATGAGCCGGAAGTGCTGGTGCACCATGCCGATGCCGCGCGCGAGGCCGTCGCGCGGACTGTGGAGGACGGTGCGCACACCGTCGATGAGGAGTTCGCCCTCCTCGGGGACGTAGAGCCCGCAGAGCACCGCAGCGAGCGTGCTCTTCCCGGCCCCGTTCTCCCCGAGGAGCGCGTGGACCTCCCCGCGGCGCAGATCGACATCGACGCAGTCGTTGGCGACCACGCCGGGGAACCGCTTGACGATCCGTCGCGCCGAGATGGCGGGGGGTGCGCCCGGATGATCCGGACGCACCCCCACGGGCGCATCGATCGCGCCCAACGCCTAATCCTCGGGGATCTCGCCGATGACGCCCTTGACGAAGTAGTCCGTCCCGAGCAGATCGACGAGCGACGCCGTCTGGCCCGCGGGCACGACGACGTTGCCGTTCTGGTCCTCGATCGGACCGGTGAACGGCTGGAAGGAACCATCGACGATCGCCGCCTGCTTGGCCGTGATCTGGTCCTTCGTGGCCTGGGACACCGACGGACCGAACGGGGCGAGGCCGACGAGGCCGTCCGCGATCGTGCCGTAGTACTGGTCGCTCTTCCACGATCCGTCGATCACGGACTTCGCGGTCGCGATGTAGAAGGGACCCCAGTCCCAGACCGCACCCGTGAGCCACGCCTGCGGGGCGAAGCGCTCGAGGTCGTCGTTGTAGCCGACCCACTTCAGGCCCGCCTTCTCAGCGACCTCACCGGTGGCCGGCGAGTCCTGGTGCTGCGAGAGCACGTCCACGCCGGCGTCGCGCAGCGACTCCGCAGCCGCCTTCTCCTTGGCCGGACCGAACCAGGTGGAGGTCCACACGACCTGCACCGTGGCGTTCGGGTTCACGGACTGCGCACCGAGCGTGAACGCGTTGATGCCGCGGAGCACCTCGGGGATGGGGAACGCCGCGACGTACCCGATCTTGCCGCTCGTGCTCGCCGCGCCCGCAGCGATGCCGCTGAGGTAGCGGGCCTCCTCGGCCGCACCGAAGTACGTGCCGAGGTTGTCCGAGGTCTTGAAACCGGTCGCCCACTCGAACTTCACGTCCGGGTACTTCTTGGCGACCTTGAGCATGGCGTCGCCGTAACCGAACGAGGTACCGAAGATCAGGCCGTAGCCGTCACGCGCGAGCTTCTCGAACGTCGCCTCGGACTTCGCACCCTCGGGCACGCTCTCGAGGTAGGTCACCTCGACCTCGTCACCGAGTTCGTCCTCGAGCGCCTTGCGTCCGTCGTCGTGCTTCTTCGTCCACCCGGCATCACCGACCGGGCCGATGTACACGAACGCGACCTTGAGCTTGTCGCCGTCACCGCCACCGCTGTCACCGCTGTCACTGCTGCTGCACGCAGCGAGGACCCCGGCGATCAGCGCAACGATCGCGATGAGACTCCCCATACGGAGGATCTTCTTCACTGTGCTCCCTTCACAGAGTCGGACGCACGTGCGGGTGCACGACGTCCACCGTTGTCTTCCTCTCAACCCCCGCCGGCACGAATGCTGCGAGACCCGCCGACATTGCCACAGAGCACCCGGGCCACGCGAACCTGCGCCCGCTCGCGCGCGACCCGGGGCACTCCGGTACCGCGCCGACGCGCGCGGGACGGTCATCCGTCCCGCGTCGCGCGACACGGTCGCGGCGCGCGCGACCTCGAGTGGAGGATGTTGCGGATGGTGCCGATGTGGGGCGCGACGTGGCGACGGTCATCCCGCCGTCACTCGCGAGCCATGTTGGCGAACTTCGTGTAGTGGTCGAGGAAGGCCAGGCGGACCGTGCCGACCGGACCGTTGCGGTGCTTCGCCACGAGGATCTCGGCCGTACCGCGCTGATCGGTGTCGGTGTTGTACGACTCATCGCGGTAGATGAACAGCACGACGTCCGCGTCCTGCTCGATCGATCCGGACTCGCGCAGGTCGGCGAGCATCGGACGCTTGTCCTGGCGGTACTCGAGTTGGCGGTTGAGCTGGGCGAGCGCCACCACCGGGCAGTCGAGTTCACGGGCGAGGATCTTGAGACCCCGGGACAGCTCCGCCACCTCGTTCTGCCGACTCTCGACCTTGCCGGGCGAGGACATGAGCTGCAGGTAGTCGACCACGATCACACCGAGGTCGCCGTGGCGCGCCTTGACCCGCCGGGCCTTGGCCCGCATCTCCATCACGGTGCAGTGGGGGTTGTCGTCGATGTAGAGGGGGGCCTCCCCGAGGTGCCCCATGGCGGTGCTCAGTCGGGTCCAGTCGGCATCGGTGAGGTTGCCGGTCTGGAGCTTGCGCGCCTCGACCCGAGCCTCGGAGGCGAGCATGCGCTTGGTGAGTTCGACCGCGCCCATCTCCATCGAGAAGAAGATGACGGGTCGCCGGGTCGCGATCGCGACGTTCGACGCCGCACCGAGCGCGAAGGAGGTCTTGCCCATGCCCGGACGGGCCGCCACGATCACCAGGTTCGACGGCTGCAGACCGAGCAGCAGCGCGTCGAGATCCGTGTAGCCCGTGGGCACCCCCGTGACCGCGCCGTCCTCGTGGTACATCGTCTCGAGCTGATTCACCGTCTCGGTGACGGTGTCGAAGATGCGCACCATCGACTCGGCCACGCGCTTCTCAGCGACCTCGAAGATGCGCGCCTCGGCGCGGTCGACCGTCTCGGTGACGTCGTCGGGCTGGGAGTACGCGCTCTCGGCGATCTCACCCGCCACTGCGATGAGCCGCCGCAGCAACGCGAGTTCGCCGACGATGCGCGCGTAGTGGCTCGCGTTCGCCGACGCCGGCGTGCCGCCCTGGATGCGCATGAGCGCAGGGCGTCCGCCGAGCGGCTCGAGCAGTTCCGATCGTCGCAGTTCCTCGGCGACCGTCACCGGGTCCACGGGTTCGCCCTGACCGTAGAGGCCCATGATCGCGCTGAAGATGTGACCGTGCGCGGGCTTGTAGAAGTCGGCCTCGTCGACGCGGGCCTCGACCGCCGCGGTGATCGCGTCGCGCGAGAGCATCATCGCCCCGAGCAGCGACTCCTCGGCCTCGAGGTTGTGCGGAGGGATACGGCCGCGCTCGGCTCGCGCCTGAGCACTGCGAGCCTCCTCGATCGACTGGACCACCTGAGCCTCCAACCCCACGCCCGGCCCGATCCACCGTCGACCCACTCGCGCGAACGACCTGCATCGTCGCGTGCCCGCCCTGTGGGTATGAAGTGGACAGGGTTGGGAATTGCCTGTGTATTCGCTGTGGACATCCCGCCTCGTCGTCCACAGGCCTGTGGACGACGAGGGGAGCATCGCGGGCGGGTCGGACACGGATCCGGACGCGACGGGGCCCGGTCCTGCGACCGGGCCCCGTGCATCGTTCGGTGCGGAGTGACGCCTACTCGGCGACGACCTCCACGGTGATCGTCGCGACGACGTCGGCGTGCAGTCGGATGCTCACCTGGGTCTCGCCGAGCTCCTTGATCGGCTCGTCGAGGCCGATCGTGCGCCGGTCGACCTCGTGACCCGCGAGGGCCCCGATGGCGGTCGCGATGTCGGCGGTGCCGACGGAGCCGAACAGCTTGCCGCCCTCGCCGGCCCGGGCCGGGACGGTGACGCGCTGCCCGCCGAGCCGGCCGGCGATCGCCTCGGCCGCCTCCCGCTCACGCCGATCCCGGGCGCTGCGGCTGCGGCGCATCGACTCGGCCTGGGCGATGACGCCCTTCGTGGCCCGCATCGCGAGGCCACGCGGGACGAGGTAGTTGCGGGCGTACCCGTCGGCGACCTCGCAGAGATCACCCTTCTTGCCGAGGTTCTCGACGTCGGTGCGCAGGACGACCTTCACTCCGCCACCTCCTCGGTCGCGCCGACGGTGTCGACGACCTCGACGGTCTCGGCACCCTCGACGGTCACGCCCTCGGGCAGTTCCTCGGTCACGGTCTCGACCACGGCCTCGGTCTGCTCGCGGGGCCCGCGGTCATCGCGGTCACGACGACCGCCCTTCGAGCGCTGGGTGACCTGCCGGACGGTGTACGGCAGCAGCCCCATCTCGCGGGCGACCCGGATCGCACGGGCGATCTCGCGCTGCTGCTGGGTGTTGTTGCCGGTGACCCGACGGGCGCGGATCTTGGCCCGCTCGGACATGAACCGCCGGAGCAGGTTCACGTCCTTGTAGTCGATGTAGTCCACACCATCGCTGATGAGGATCGACACCTTCTTCTTGATCGGGCGGCGTCGGTCCGCGCCTGCGGACTTACCCCGCCGATCCCTGCTGTCTCGTGCCATCTCGAAGTTCTCCTGTCACTTCCGTGGAGGGGAGGTCGCCCTAGAAGGGCTCCTCGTCCCCGAATCCGTCGTACGCCGGGGCCGGCTCGTTCGAGCTCGGGCGGGCGCTGCCGCCTCCGCCGCCACCGCCGCCGAAGTCGCCGCCACCGCGACGCTCGACCCGGCGCACCTCGGCACTCGCCCACCGCAGGCTCGGAGCCACCTCGTCGGCGATGATCTCGACGACGCTGCGCTTCTCGCCCTGCTCGGTCTCCCACGACCGCTGCTCGAGGCGACCGGTGACCACGATGCGCATCCCCTTCTGGAGGGACTCGCTGCAGTGGTCGGCCATCTCGCCCCACACCACGACGTTGAAGAACGACGTGCGCTCCTCGGTCTCGTTGGTCTGGCGGTTCGTCCACCGGCGGCTCACCGCGACGCCGAGCGTCGCCTTGGCCTGGCCACCGGCCGTGTACCGGATCTCGGGGTCCCGGGTGAGGTTGCCCACCACGGTGATCGTGTTGTCAGCCATCTCGTACTCCTTCGCGTCTCGTGACGCCGCTCGGGCGATCGCCCTTCGGGCTACGCCTCGTCCGCCGCCGGCGCAGGTGCGGCCCCACCGAGCCGTCCGTAGACGGCCTCGGGAATCCGCAGCACCTTGTGGCGGATGACCTGGTCGGACAGGGAGAGCGTGCGGTTCAACTCGTCCATCGCGGCGGGCTCGGCCTTCGCCTGGAAGACCACGTAGAAGCCCTCCCAGCGATGCTTGATCTCGTACGCGAAGCGACGCTTGCCCCACACATCGAGCGGACCACGGACGGCGCCCTGGGACTCGATGAGCTTGATGGAGGACTCGACGCTGGACCGGATCGTCTCCTCTTCCAGATCCGCGTCGAAGATGACCATGACTTCGTACGGCCTCAAGGGCTTCGTACCTCCTTCGGACCGCAGCACGCTGCGGGCTCCTGGGCCGGAGGGTCACCACCCGATGTGGTGTTCCGCCGAGGAGCAGGGTCTCGGTTGTCACCCCCGGACCCGTGGTGCGGTTCCGAGGGAGACGGCAGGGTAGCAGCACCCCGTCGCGGATCTATCGGTCGGGACCCTACGGAGGGGGTCGGACACCGCGACCCAGCGCAGCGGAGCCCGGCTCCTACGGGTTCGCGGGGGCCTCGGCCGGGGTGCGCGTGACCTCGATGCCGTCGCCCGAGTACAGGTGGAGGGCCGCCGGCATCTGGTCGGTCATGTGGTACGTCTCCTCGCTCGAGGGGAACGTGCCGGCCCGGACGTCCTCGCAGAACCGAGCGACGGCCTCGGTGGCCTCGCGACCGAGATCGGCGTAGCGGCGCACGAACCGCGGCGTGATCCGGTCCTCGAACCCGAGCAGGTCGGCGTAGACGAGCACCTGCCCGTCGCAGTGGCGACCCGCGCCGATGCCGATCGTCGGCACCTCGATCGCGTCGGTCACCATGCGGGCGACGCCATCGGGGACGCACTCGAGCACGATCGCGAAGCACCCGGCCTCGGCGAGGGCGACCGCGTCGTCGACGATGCGGCGCGCCGCGTCGAGCTGCTTGCCCTGCACCCGGAACCCGCCGATCGCATGGATCGACTGCGGGGTGAGTCCGAGGTGGCCCATCACCGGGATCTCGGTGTCGAGGATCGCTGCGATCGCGTCGAGGCGCTTGCGTCCGCCCTCGAGCTTCACCGAGCCGGCACCGGCCCGCACGAGGGTGGCGGCGTTGCGGACCGTCTCCTCGCGGGACACGTGGTAGCTCATCCACGGCAGATCACCCACGACGAGCGCGTGCGGCTTCGTGCGGGCGACCGCGCCGATGTGGTGGGCCATGTCCTCGGTCGTGACCTGGAGGGTGTCCTCGTAGCCGAGGGCGACCATCGCGAGGCTGTCGCCCACGAGGATCATGTCGACGCCCGCCGCGTCCACGGCGCGTGCGCTCGGGGCGTCGTGCGCGGTGACCATGACGAGGGGATCGCCGCCCTTCCGGGCCCGGATGTCGGGTGCCGTGACGGGTCGGCCGCGACCGCTGGTGGAGGCCATCTCGTACTCCTTCGACGTCCAGGGCACGGACGGCTCCCGGCGTCCCCTCCAGCGTACCGGCGTCCCGGGGGCCACTGTCCAGCGGGGGGTAGCGTGCCGACATGGCCCGTGACTGCGAGAACTGCGGCAGCCCGAGCGACGCGCTCGTGGCGGTGCTGCGGGTCTACATCACACCGGAGTCCTGGGATGCGCC
>JBEAXD010000174.1:0-9463 GCA_041159995.1 Actinomycetota bacterium
GCGTCCCCGATCGCCGGATCGTCGACCGGGGCGCTGAACTCGGGCAGCGCCGCGCCCTCCACCGTGACCTGCTTCGCGATCTCGCCGCCGTTCGCGTTCGTGGTCGTGGTCGTGCCGCCACCTCCACCGCCACCGCTCGAGAGCACGAAGGCGAGCACCACGACCCCGACGACCCCGGCGATGATCGCCGGCCACAACCAGGACCGGGAGTTGCGGGCTCGGTTGGCGGTCATGCCGGGACCTCCTCGGGGGTGCGCTCGTGCGCACGATCGGCGAGCAGCAGCGTAGCGATGAGCGCCATCCCGCTGAGACACATGAACGCGAGCGTGATGAACCCCATCTCGGTGAACCAGGGGGCCGAGCACTTCGCCTCGAGCCCGCACGAGTCCCCCTCGAGCGTCGGGTACCGCTCGATGAGGAAGTGCCAGGTCGAGACCCCGAGGCCGCACACGACGAAGGGCAGCGCCGTGAGCCGGGTGAACGGGTCCCGCTTCCATGCACCCACACCGAGGATGACCACGAGCGGGAACATGCAGATCCGCTGGTACCAGCAGAGACGGCAGGGAGTGAACCGCTCGATCTCCGAGTAGTAGAGGCTGCCGAGGGTGCACACGAGCGCAACGGCGAACGCGAGACGTCGGGCCTCGGGTCCGATGAACGCGACGACCGCCGCGCGGGCCCGACGTACCGGCGGGACGAGCGCACCGCCGACTGCGAGGACCACGCCCAGACCGACCCCGGCCATGGCCACGATGGTCAGGATCACGAACACGGTGGTCATGAAGTCGAAGCGGTCCACGAGCCCGCGTCCTCCCGGTCGGCGTGATCCCCATCTTGGCCCGCCGGCGGCGGGTCGCGTGGTTCACGGGTGGCAACGGCGCGGACGGGCCCCGCGTTCCCGGCCCCCTTGCGCCGCGAGGATATTGGCAGACAGACTGCCGATACCCGCCGGCGATGCGCACCGCACCGGCACGAAGGACGACGAGAGGCGACCATGGCGAAGTCCCCGGCATACGGGCAGATCAACGTCGAGACCGCGGGCCGATGGCTCCACCTCCCCGCGGAGGATGACGGTCACGTCTGGATGCTCAACCTCATGAAGTCCACCGGGTCGCGCGGTACGCCGACGGCAACGCCGAGGAGATCTCCGGCGAGGCCGCGGACGACCGGTACGCGCCGATCGGGCCGCTCGCCGCCGTCGGCGCGCAGGCGGCGTTCCTCGCCTCGGTCGCCGACCAACCGGCGGGCACCCCGGACTGGGACCGCATCGGCATCGTGGACTACCCGACGCGTGCCGCGTTCTTCGCCATGCAGCAGCGGGACGACTTCAAGGCCCAGCACGAGCACAAGGAAGCGGGGATGGAGTTCACGATCGTCATGGGCACCGAGCCCGTGGCGACCGGTCCCGGCACGGCCGCCGACGGCTCGCTCGTGCTGCGCGTGCGCCGGATCGTCGCGGGCGGTGCGACTGCGGACCCGGACGGCGTGACCCCGGTCGCGCACTTCACCGTCGACGGCGTGATCCTCGGCGACGAGCGCACGTGGAACGACGTCCGGTTCGACCGCGTGCGCCCGGACGCCCTCGCCGCCCTCGTCGGCGCAGCCGGGGTCGAGGACCAGATCGTCGTCGTGCTCGCAGAACCCCGGATCGATCGCCTCGTCGCGACGATCGAAGCGGCCCGCTGACCGTGGTCGAGGTCCTGCGCACCCCGGACGAATGCTTCGAGGGACTCCCCGACTACGACTTCGCACCCCGGTACACCGAGGTCACCGCCGACGACGGGACGGTCCTGCGGTTCCACCACATCGACGAGGGGCCCCGCGACGCGGCCCCGGTCCTCCTGATGCACGGCAACCCGTCGTGGTCGTACCTGCACCGGCACATGGTCACGGGGCTGGCGGCCCGGGGACACCGGGTGCTCGCGCTCGATCTCATGGGCCTCGGCCGGTCGGACAAGCCGACCGACCGGAGGTTCTTCACCCTCGCCCGCCACGTCGACCTCGTCACGCAGTGGCTCGTCGCGAACGACCTGCACCACATCACGCTCTACTGCCAGGACTGGGGCGGCACGATCGGTCTCAACGTGCTCGCCCGGGAGGGCGACCGCTTCGCGCGGGTCATCGCCTCGAACACCGGCCTCCCGGTCGGCGAGGGCGTGAACGCCTTCATGCAGCAGTGGCTCGACTTCAGTCAGGCCGCCGACGAACTGCCCATCGGCGCGCTCGTGCGCGGCGGGGTGACCCGACCGCTCTCGGACGACGAGGCCGCTGCGTACGACGCGCCCTTCCCCGACAAGCGGTACCAGGCGAGCGCGCTCGAGTTCCCGCTGCTCATCCCGGTCCAGCCCGACAACCCGGGCGTGCCGCAGTGCCGCGAGTCGTGGGCCTACCTCGAAGCGTGGACCAAGCCCTTCCTCACCGTGTTCGGCACCGACGACATGGTCGCCTACAAGCCCGGCGCGCACCGGAAGTTGCAGCGCATGATCCCGGGTGCGCAGGGCATCGACCACATCGAGATCGAGCATGCGAACCACTTCATCCAGGAGGACGCTCCCGAGCGCCTGGTGGAGATCATCGACACCTTCGTCCGCACCGACGCCACCTGAGGAGCACCCATGATCGTCACCACGCTCGGCACCGGTTCGCCGTTGCCCGACCCCAACCGGGCGGGGCCCGCCACGCTCGTGCAGGCCGGCGGCAAGCACCTGCTCTTCGACGCGGGGCGGGGGGTCCTCATGCGCCTCGCCGGGGCGATGGTGGCGCCGGGCATGCTCGACGCCCTGCTGCTCACGCACCTCCACAGCGACCACACCACCGACGTGAACGACGTCATCACGACGCGGTGGATCCAGTCCTTCGCGCCGCTGCCGCTCACGATCGTGGGACCGGAGGGCACCGCTCCGTGGATCGACCGCACGATGGCGGTGCTCACGGATGACGTCGGGTACCGCCTCGCCCACCACGAGGACCTCACCTGGCAGCCCGAGAACCTCGTCACCGAGGCTCGCGACGGCGTCGTGCTCGAACTCGACGGCGTCCGCGTGATCGCGAAGCCCACCGACCACGCGCCCGTGCACCCCACCGTCGGGTACCGGATCGAGGCCGAGGGCAAGGCGGTCGCGATCGCGGGCGACACCATCCCGTGCGCGGGTCTCGACGAGTTGTGCGCCGGCGCGGACGTCTACGTGCAGACCGCGATCCGCGCCGACGTGGTGAGGAACATCCCCGTGCAGCGGTTCACCGACATCCTCGACTACCACTCCTCCGTCGAGGACGCCGCGCGGACCGCGGCGCGCCACGGCGTGCGCACACTCGTGCTCACCCACCCGGTGCCGGCTCCGCCGATCGGGCAGGGTCAGGAGTGGGTCGACCTCGCCGCCGAGCACTTCGACGGGGAGATCGTCCTCGCCGAGGACATGACGGTCATCGAGGCCTGACGCGCCGTCGACCCACACCACGCGCGCCGACGCTCACGCGCCGTCGACGAGGCGCCCCAGGTCGAACGTGAGGTGCTCGCGCACGTCCCCGACGTGGTCGACGACCATGTGGCGCTGTGCGAACCGCCACGCACCGTCGACCCGTTCGAACCGGTCGTGGTACCGACCCGTCACGATCGGTTGGAGCGGCAGAGCGGGGGTCTGCTGGAGCACGACGAAACCCGAACGGGCCGTCGCCGTGCCCGTCTCCTCATCGATGTCGGTGATGACGTTCACGGTGAGGTGCCGGGTCCGCAACGTTCCGTCCGGATGCACCCGGTTCATGGAGCGGTAGTACTCGGCGATCGGACCGGCCCCCCGGGTCTCGCCCGGGACGCCCTCGGCGGTGAGCGCGGCATCGGCGAGGATCGCACCGATGCCGTCGAAGTCACCGGCGTCGACCGCCTCCGTGTAGCGGTACATCAAGCCCGTGATCGCGTGGTGGCTCTCCCACGTGCCCGCACCCATCGTCGCCGTCCCCCCGCCGTGTTCGGTCCGCCGTCCACTATGGCAGCCGCGGTGATCGGCACGCGCCGCTGCGGCGCGACAGACTCCCCGACATGAGCGACCCGAACACCGCACCCCCGCCCGACCGGACCGCGCTCGAGGAGGGCCTGGCCCGAACGAGCCGGGACCCGGGGGCCCTGCGCGACCGGTTGGAGACCTGGCTCGTCGGCCGCCTGCCCGATGCGGACCGTGTGCGGGTCGGCGAGGTCACGAGCCCCGCCTCCAACGGCATGTCGAGCGAGACGCTGCTCTTCGACGCGTCCTGGCACGATGCCGACGGGGAGCACCGGGCCGACCTCGTGGCCCGGGTCGAGCCCGACACGGTCGACACCCCGGTGTTCCCCGTGTACGACCTCGCATCGCAGTTCCGCATCATCTCCCTCGTGGGCGACCGCACGAGCGTGCCGGTGCCGACGATGCGGTGGCTCGAGACGGATCCGGGGCCTCTCGGCGCGACGTTCTTCGTCATGGATCGGGTGAACGGCCGGGTCCCCCCCGACATCCCGCCGTACACCATGGACGGCTGGGTGCTCACGGCCACCGAGGACGAACGAGCGACGCTCGAGCGTTCCACCGTCGAGGCGCTCGCCGAGTTGCACACGCTCAACCCCACGAACGCCGACGTGGCGTTCCTCGAGTTCGACGCGCCCGGCGGCACCCACCTCCGTCGCCACGTCGAGGCGCAGCGCCGGTACTACGAGTGGGTCCGCAACGGCCGTACCCACCCGATCATCGACGAGGCGTTCTCGTGGCTCGAGGATCACTGGCCGGCCGACGAGGGCGACACCGTCGTCTCCTGGGGGGACAGCCGCATCGGCAACATCATGTACGACGGCTTCACCCCCGCCGCCGTCCTCGACTGGGAGATGGCCGGCCTGGCCCCACGCGGGCTCGACGTCGGGTGGATGATCTTCCTGCACGTGTTCTTCCAGGAGATCACCGAACAGCTCGAACTCCCCGGCCTGCCCGGGTTCATGCACCGCGACCGGGTGCGGTCCACCTACGAGGCCGCCGCCGGTGCACCGCTCACGAACCTCGAGTTCTTCGAGGTGTACGCGGCGCTCCGCCACGCCGTCGTCATGACCCGGGTGCACGAGCGCACGGTGCGGTTCGGGCAGGCCGTGTGGCCCGAGGACCCCGACGAGGTCATCTACCACCGACCCGCACTGCGCCGGATGCTCGACGGCACGTACTGGGACTGATCGGAGGCTCGTGAGCAGGCCGCCGGACGACGGGAGCCCCGAGCGCAGGGTGTCGCGACGCGCCGTGCTCGGCGGCCTCGGCGCGGCCGGTGGCCTCCTCGGCGTCGGCGCGCTCCCCGGACCCGCCGGCGCGGCCCCCGGCTCCCGCACGCGGACCACCACGACCTCACGCGTCGTGCCCTTCCACGGTCGGCACCAGGCCGGGATCGCCGACCCCGCGCCGCGCCACACCACGGTCGCCGCGTTCGACGTCACCGCATCCGACCGTGCGGAACTGCGCCACCTGCTCGACGCCTGGACGATCGCCGCCGCGCGCATGACCCGTGGGCTGCCCGCCGGGCCGGTGCTCGACGCGACCCGAGCCCCGAACGACCCGGGCGAGGCGATGGGCCTCGGCCCGTCCGGTCTCACCATCACCCTCGGCGTCGGCCCATCGCTCCTCTCCGGCGAGACCGGTGCGCGGTTCGGGCTCGCCGACCGCCGTCCCGCCGAGCTCGCCGACCTGCCACCGTTCGAGGGCGACGCGCTGGTCGATCGATGGAGCGGCGGGGATCTCCTCGTGCAGGCGTGCTCGGACGACGCGCAGGTCGCCTTCCACGCGATCCATGCGCTCACCGCGACCGGGGCCGGTCTCGCTCGCGCGCGGTGGACGCTCGACGGGTTCCTCGGCACCTCACGGGGCACCGAGAGCCCGACCCCTCGCAACCTCATGGGGTTCAAGGACGGCACGGTCAATCCGAAGCCCGCACAGTTCGACCGGGTCGTGTGGGCCGGCGACGAACCCCGTTGGATGCGCGACGGCTCCTACCTCGTGGTGCGGCGGATCCGCATGGATCTCGCACAGTGGGACGCCGAGACCCTCGACGATCAGGAGGAGACGATCGGCCGGGTCCGCTCGACCGGTGCGCCCCTCACCGGCGGTACCGAGACGAGCGCGCCGATCCTGCGCGGGCCCGGATCCGACCGCATCCTCCCGAGCGCGCACGTCCGCGTCGTATCCGCCGCGGCGAACGGTGGCGCCCGGATCCTCCGACGCGGGTACAACTACAGCGCCGGCGCGACCGACACCGGCGCGCTCGACGCCGGCCTCCTGTTCCTCGCCTACCAGCGCGACCCGCGTGAACAGTTCGTGCCCCTGCAGACCCGCATGGCGACGACCGACGCCCTCCGCACGTACCTCACGACCGTGGGCAGCGGGGTGTACGCGGTGCTGCCGGGCGTACGGCCGGGCGGGTCCTACGCCGATCCGCTGCTCGGCTAACCCAGCGCGCCCTGCTCGCGCAGTGCCGCGATCGCCGCCGCGTCGAGTCCGAGCACATCGGCCAGCACGGCGTCCGTGTGCTCACCGACCTCAGGTGCCTTCGTCGGCACGAGCGGTTCCCGTCCTTCGATCATCACCGGGAACGGGAGCTGGTCGGCCCCGAGGCGCTCCTTCGGGATCCAGGAGAACCGCGCCGCGAACTGCGGGTCATCGGGCAGCGTCTGCGGCGTGTTGACCGGCGCGATCGGCACGTCGACGTCGATGCCGAACTGCACCCACTCGGCGGTGGTGCGGGCGCGGAAGATCTCGGTGAGCTCGGCCTGCATCTCGAGGTTGCCGCGGGCGTGATCGCCGTACTCCGATCCCGGCCACTGCTCGAACATGTCGCTGCGGTCGACCGCCGCGCAGAACGACTTCCAGAAGTGCTGCTCGGACGCCATGAAGAGCACGTACCCGTCGGCCGACGCGTACACCTGGTACCGCACGCCGCCGCGCATCCCCGCGATCGCCGGCGCGCGCCGCTCGTACCCGTCCGCCGCGTTGCCGGTCACCTCGGCCTGGGGGCGCTCGTACGCCTTGAAGGATTCGCTCCGGTACCAGTCGAAGGCCGCCGCGGCGTCGGACTGCGCGATCTCCATCGCGCAGCCGGTCCCGGTCTCCCGGGCGCGGATGACCGCGGCGAGGATGCCGAGACCGCCGAAGAGGGGGGCCGCGTTGATGCCGATCGACACGTGGTTCGGGATCGTCGGGTACCCGTGGTCGTCGGTCCCGGGCTCGAAGATGCCGGCCCACGCGTCGTACGCGATGCCGTGGCTGGCCAGCGTCTCGTAGGGGCCGGTCATGCCGTACCCCGAGATCGTGCACTGCACGATGCGCGGGTTGATCTCCTGCATCCGTTCGAACGTGAGGCCCCGAC
Source organism: Actinomycetota bacterium (assembly GCA_041159995.1). Lineage (GTDB taxonomy): Bacteria > Actinomycetota > Acidimicrobiia > IMCC26256 > IMCC26256 > IMCC26256. The sequence continues at coordinate 7,363 of JBEAXD010000174.1, forward strand.
GCGCCAGACCACCCGGCCGCATGGCCTCCACCACCACGTCGGCCTCCCGGATGAGGTCGAGCGCGAGCGCCACTCCGGCGTCGGTGCGCAGGTCGAGGGTGAGGCTGCGCTTGCCCCGGTTGACGTGGAGGTGCATGAGCGAGGTGCCCTCGACGATCGGCCACGTCATGCGCCGGACGTAGTCGCCCTGCGGCGGCTCGACCTTGATGACGTCGGCCCCCAGGTCCGCCAGCGCGGTGGTGATGGCCGCCGGACCGAGCATCGAGAACTCGATGATCCGGACCCCGGCGAGCAACCCGTCGTCGGTCCCCATGCGCACCCCTCGGTCGTCGTGGCTCCGCCCCGTGCGGGCCCCGGGCAATCTACGCGGGGGCGGGCATCGAGCCCCGAAGCAGGGTGCCCGGCAGGGCGCCCGTGTGCTCGCCGTCCTCGAAGGTCACCTGACCGCGCTTGACCGTGGCCCGGTAGCCGTCGGCGTCCTGCACGAGCCGCCGCCCGCCGGCGGGGAGGTCGTGGACGATGCGGGGCGGCCGGCAGGCGAGCCGGTCGAGATCGATGAGGTTCAGGTCCGCCAGGTACCCCGGGGCGAGCACCCCCCGGTCGAACCACCCGAGGTGGGCCGCGGTGCGTTGGGTGTGCCCGTGCACGAGCCACTCGAGCGGCAGTCGCTCACCGTGCTTGCGATCGCGGGCCCACACCGTGAGCGTGGAGGTCGTCATCGACGCGTCGCAGATCGCACCGCAGTGCGCCCCGGCGTCCGAGAGGCCGAAGAGCGAGTACGGCGCCCGGATCATCTCCGCGATGTCATCGAACGAATGGTTCGCGTAGTTGAAGAGCGGGATGTACATGAGCCGTCGTCCCTCGTCCTCGAGGAGGGTGTCGTAGGCGAGCGAGGTGACGTCCACTCCCTGACGCATCGCCGTCGCCGCGAGGGAATCGGACGGGTCGAGCTCGTAGTCGACCGGGTCGGTGAGGCGGAACATGACGTCGAAGCCGCCGGAGAGTTGCCGCAGGAGCCCGTCGGGGACCGCCGCCATCAACTCCGCGTGCTCGCGCAGGATGCGCTCCTTGAGCGCGGGGTCGCGCAATGCCGCCACCCGCTCGGCGAGCGGCAGGAACTGCAGCGGCCCGTAGGACGGGCAGAACAGGAAGGGGTTCGCGGTGGCCTCGAGCCCCTCGAGCACACCGATCGGCCGCGTGGCGACCTGGGGCTTGAGGTCGAGGCCGGCGGCCCGCGAGCGTTCGACCCGCTCGAACAGGTACCGCCACCGGTCGGGTGCGTGGTACGGCTGCTGGACGGTGAACGACAGCGGGCGACCCGAGGTACGGGCGAACGCCTCGATGAGATCGAACTCCCGCGCCGCGAACTCCTCGTCGGTGGAGAGGTAGCAGTCGGAGATGAGCTGGGTGACACCGCGGCCGTGCACCCGCATGACGTCGGCGAGGGCGAGCAGCTCCCGCTCACCCGCCGTGAGCGTCCCGATGTTCGCGCCGTCCTTGGTCCGGTGGATCTCGGTCCGTGAGGTCGCGAACCCGATCCCGCCGGCGTCGAGTGCCTCACCGAGCAGCGCCGCCATGCGCGCGAGCTCCTCGTCGGTGGGCTCGGTCGTGTGATCGGCACCCCGCTCCCCCATGACGTAGGTGCGCAGCGCCGCGTGGGGTACGTGGCTCGCCACGTCGAGGGTGCGGGGCATCGCCGACACCGCGTCGAGGTACTCGGGGAAGGACTCCCAGTTCCAGGTCAGCCCCTCGGCGAGCGCCGTACCGGGGATGTCCTCGACGCCCTCGAGCAGCCCGATGAGCCAGTCGTGCCGGTCGGGCGCGGCCGGCGCGAACCCGACCCCGCAGTTGCCGACCGCCACCGTGGTCACCCCGTGGACCGAGGACGGCGCCACGATCGGGTCCCAGGTGATCTGGCCGTCGTAGTGGGTGTGGAGGTCGACGAAGCCGGGGGTGAGCAGCGCGCCGTCGGCATCGATGATCCGGGCGCCGGTCGTGGTGACCTCCGAGCAGTCGCCCACCGCGACGATCCGCTCGCCCTCGACCGCGAGGTCCCCGGCGCGAGCGGGGGCGCCGGTCCCGTCGACGATCGTGGCGTTGC
>JBEAXD010000180.1:0-2895 GCA_041159995.1 Actinomycetota bacterium
GCTCCGATGTCCCGGCGCAGCCCTGGACCGCCACGCTCCGTGGTCACATCGGGCCGAGGTCCCGGTTCCTTGAGCACGGGTCGGCGAAATGCCCCGGAGGACCCGGGTGGTCGAGGGGGTACCCGCGCGGGGTCCGGGTCCTTGGGCCCACACGGGTCGGCGCGGGTACCGTGCGGCCACCAACGACCCGAGGAGTCCCACCGTGCCGCTCTCCGACATCGCGCTCGCCACCCTCGACGGAACCCCCGGTGCGCTCGGCGCGACCGACGGCACCGTCACGCTCGTCGTCAACGTCGCGTCGCAGTGCGGCCTCACCCCGCAGTACGAGGGCCTCGTGCGGCTGCACGGCGCGTACCGCGATCGCGGGTTCACGGTGCTCGGCGTGCCCTGCAACCAGTTCCTCGAGCAGGAGCCCGGGACGCCCGAGGAGATCGCGACCTTCTGCTCGACGACCTACGGCGTCGACTTCCCGCTCACCGAGAAGATCGAGGTCAACGGTGACGGCCGGCACGCGCTGTACGAGGTGCTGACGCCGGTCGCCGACGCCGAAGGGCACACGGGCGACATCCGCTGGAACTTCGAGAAGTTCCTCGTGGGCCGGGACGGCACGGTGATCGCCCGGTTCTCGCCCGTGGTCGAGCCGGAGGCCGACGAGGTCGTGGCGGCGATCGAGGCCGCGCTCGCGTAGCCGGGTAGCCTCTCCGGGTCCCGCTGCCACCCCCGGCCGGCCGGAGCCCTCGGAAGGACACCCATGCCCGCGCGCGAGAACCTGCGCAACGTCGCGATCGTCGCGCACGTCGACCACGGCAAGACCACGCTCGTCGACGCGCTCCTGTGGCAGTCCGGAGCCTTCCGTGCGAACCAGGAGGTCGCCGAGCGGGTCATGGACTCGAACGACCTCGAACGCGAGAAGGGCATCACGATCCTCGCCAAGAACACGGCGATCGACTACGGCGACGTGAAGATCAACGTCATCGACACGCCGGGTCACGCCGACTTCGGCGGAGAGGTGGAACGCGGACTCGCCATGGTCGACGGCGTCCTGCTCCTCGTGGACTCGAGTGAGGGTCCGTTGCCCCAGACCCGCTTCGTGCTCCGCAAGGCGCTCGAGCAGCGACTGCCGGTGATCCTCGTCATCAACAAGGTCGACCGGCCCGACGCCCGCATCGCCGAGGTCCTCGACGAGGTCTACGAGTTGTTCCTGGACCTCGACGCCGACGAGCACCAGATCGAGTTCCCCATCGTGTACACGAACGCGAAGGCGGGCTGGGCCTCGCTCGAGCAGGGCGTCGAGGGTTCCGATCTCGCGCCGCTGCGGGACCTCATCATCGAGCACATCCCGGCGCCGGAGTACGCCGAGGGTCACCCCTTCCAGGCCCTCGTCACCAACCTGGACGCGTCCCCGTACCTCGGCCGGCTCGCGATCCTGCGGGTGCGCAACGGCGAGGTGCGCAAGGGGCAGACGGTCGCGTGGTGCAGGACCGACGGCACGGTCGAGAGGGCGAAGATCACCGAGCTCTACATGACGGAGGCCCTCGACCGGGTCGAGGTCCCGTCGGCGGGGCCGGGGGACATCATCGCGGTGGCCGGCATCGCCGACATCACGATCGGGGAGACCCTCGCCGACCTCGAGGACGCGCGGGCGCTGCCGGTGCTCCAGGTCGACGAGCCGAGCCTCTCGATGACGATCGGCATCAACACCTCGCCGCTCGCCGGCCGGGACGGCGACAAGCTCACCGCGCGCGTGCTCGAGGGCCGCCTCCGCCAGGAACTCATCGGCAACGTGTCCCTGCGGGTCAACGACACCGAGCGGCCCGACGCCTGGGAGGTCCGGGGTCGGGGCGAGCTGCAACTCGCCGTGCTCGTCGAGACCATGCGACGCGAGGGGTTCGAGCTCACGGTGGGCAAGCCGCAGGTCGTCACCCGCGAGATCGACGGCAAGGTCCACGAGCCGGTCGAGCGGCTCACGATCGATGTGCCCGAGGACTTCCTCGGTGTCGTCTCCCAGTTGCTCGCGCTCCGCAAGGGTCGGCTCGAGCAGATGGTGAACCACGGTACCGGCTGGGTCCGCATGGACTTCCGGGTGCCGGCTCGTGGCCTCATCGGGTTCCGCACGGAGTTCCTCACCGAGACGCGGGGGACCGGGATGCTCCACCACGTCTTCGACGGCTGGATGCCGTGGGTCGGGGAGATCCGGACGCGACCGAACGGTTCGATGGTCGCGGACCGCACGGGCGTGAGCACCACCTACTCGCTCATGTCGCTGCAGGAGCGGGGGGCGCTGCTCATCGGTCCGGGCGTCGACGTCTACGAGGGCATGGTGGTGGGGGAGAACTCCCGACCGGACGAGATGGACGTCAATCCCACCCGCGAGAAGAAGCTCACGAACATGCGCGCCGCGGGATCCGACGATCTCGTGCGCCTCGTCCCGCCCCGGTTGCTCTCGCTCGAGGCCGCGCTCGAGTTCATCTCGGACGACGAGTGCGTCGAGGTGACCCCCAGCAACGTGCGTCTGCGCAAGACGGTGCTCTCGGCGAGCGACCGCGGACGGCTGCGGAACGCGAAGCGCCCGCCCCGGGAGGCCTAGCGCGTCAGCGGGGCCACGAGGTCGTGCTCGTCACCGTCTGCGTGTCGGCGGTGAGGAAGGTGACCGTCGCGAACCCGTGGGCGAACGACGCGGCGTCGTCCGGGCCGGCCGGTGTCGTGCTCGCGCAGTCGACCGGCTCGCCGTTCGGTGCTGTGGCGAGTGGCACGGCGATGACGCCGCGCACCGGCGAGCACGCAGGAGCGTTGACGTTCACCACCTCGAGGAGTTCCGAGCGCTCGACGCCGCCGGCGAGCGCGGCGCGGTTCCGCTCGATCCAAGCCACCGCGGTGTCGACGCTCGGGGAGTAG
>JBEAXD010000232.1:0-4454 GCA_041159995.1 Actinomycetota bacterium
CCCCCGTCCCCCGCCGGTGATGAGCGCGTTCCGTGCTCCGGTCATCGCGCCACCCCCGTGTCCGTTGCGCTGCTGGTCATCGTCTCAACCCCGAGCCTCGGCGAGCGCATCGATCCGGGGCACGAGGCGGCCCAGCTCGAGGCGGGCGGCCCAGGCCCCGAACCGCTCGGTGGGTCCGGACCACCTCCAGTCGTCCACACCACCGACCGCGACGTCGTCCCGCAGCGTCGCCAGGTCGCGGAACAGCAGCGCGTCGTCGAAGTGGTCCTCGAGGGTCGCGGCGAGCCGGGATGCACCGCGCACGGCGACCGCCCAGTCGTCGGGATCGAACGGGATGCGGTCGAGGTGCTCGTAGTGCGCCAGCACGGTCGCCGACGACTTCGCACCCCAACCCGCGAGCCCCGGGAACCCGTCAGCCGTGTCACCGGTGAGGGCGAGCCAGTCCGGGATGCTCGCCGGGACGACCCCGAACTTCGCCAGCACGCCGTCGGCATCCCGCAGTTCACCCTTGCGCCGGTCGAGTTGGACGACGCGGGTCCCGTCGACGCACTGCGCGAGGTCCTTGTCCGGGGTGCAGAGGAACACGCGGTCCACCCGCCGGTCGGCGCGGGCCACGCGGGCACCGCTGGCGAGGCCGTCATCGGCCTCGTACTCATCCATCGGGAGCACCGTCACCCCGAGGGCGGCGAGCACCTCCTCGATGATCGGGAACTGTGCATGGAGGTCCGGATCGATGCCCTCGCCGGTCTTGTACCCGTCGTAGAGCTCGTTGCGGAAGGAGTCGACGGTGTGGTCGGTGGCCACCACGAGGTGGGTCGCACCCTCCTCGAGCATCGACAGGACGGTCTGCACCACACCGCGGGACGCCGCGATCTCGATCCCATCGGCGTCGGCCCGATCGGGCAACGCGAAGTGGTGCCGGAAGAGTTCGTAGGTTCCGTCGAGCAGGTGGACATCCACGGACCGATCTTGGCCCACCGGGAGGCCCCGGTGCGCCTCACACCCTCGAGAAGGCGGCCTCGGCCCGCTCCATGGCGCCGGCGATGACCTCCGCTCGTGCCGGTTCGGCGAACAGGTAGCCGCTCAGGTGGTCGCAGCCGAGTTCGACGAGGCGGCGGGCCTGGCTCGCGGTCTCGACGCACTCCGCCGTGACCTGGTAGCCGAGGCCGTGCCCCAATCGGATCACGGCGTTCGGCACCGCCGTCTCCCGGGGGCCCCGGTCGATCGTGTGGACGAACGCGTCGTCCAACTTCAGCGTGTGGACGGGGTGCACGTGGAGGTATCGGAGCGACGAGTACCCGACCCCGAAGTCGTCGATCGCGATGTGGAACCCGTGGTCGGCGAGCGCCGCGAACTCGCCGCCCGCCTCGAGCGCCTCGTCGAGCAGCACCCGTTCGGTGAGCTCGATCCCGATGCGGTCGCTGGACAGGCCGTGACCCGCGAGGATCTCGGCGGCCCGTCGCGCGTAGCCGGGCGTTCGCAGTTCGGATGCGCTCATGTTGATCCAGATGCGATCGATGCCGATGCCGTTCGCGTCCCAGTGGCCCAGTTGCGAGGCCGCTCGTTCGAGCACCCACGATCCGAGCGGGACCACGAGGCCCGATTCCTCGGCGACATCGATGAACGCACCCGGCGTGAGCAGTCCCCGCGACGGGTGCTCCCACCGCACGAGCGCCTCGACCTGCGAGGCCCGACCGGTGCGTGTGTCGATGATCGGCTGGTGGAAGAGCACGAGCTCGTCGCGGGTGATCGCGTGCCGGAACTCCGACTCGATCGTGAGTTCATCCTGGAGCCGGTCCCGCATCGCCCGATCGAAGAGGTGCACCCGGTTGCGGCCCTGGCGTTTTGCCTCGTACGCCGCCCGATCGGCGTCCCGGATGAGACCCTCGGCATCGTTCGTGGGACCGGAGCACGCCACGCCGATCGAGCAGCTGATCGCGATCTCACGTCCCTGACGGATCACGGGTGGCGTGAGCGCGCCCCGCATCCGTTCCGCCACCGCCACCGCGGCCTCGGGGGTGGCGAGGTGGGCACACACGACGAACTCGTCGCCGCCGAGTCGCGCCACCACCGCATCGGCCGGAACGGACGCCCGCAGGCGAGCCGCCACCTCGCCGAGCAGGAGGTCGCCGGTCGCGTGCCCCATCGAGTCGTTCACCCGCTTGAAGTGATCGAGATCGACGAACATCACGGCGGTGATGCCACCGTCCCGTCGTGACTGCGCGAGCGCCCACGTGATGCGCTCGGTCGCGAGCGCACGGTTCGGCAGGCCGGTGAGTGGGTCGTGCAGCGCCATCCGCTCGAGTGCGGCCTGCGCGATGCGTCGTTCGGTGACGTCCTGGGAGATCACGACGACGCCGTCGCCGATGGACAGCACCTGCTGGTGCACCCAGCGGCGATCACCGCGGTCCGAGACCTGGATCTCCTCGTGGAACTGACCGGCACGTTCGACGGCGTCGGCCCAGCGGCTGACGAGGTGATCGGCGGATTCCGGGAAGGCGTGCCGACAGCGCATGCCGACGATGGCGTCGGGGGTCCGTCCGAGCATCGTGCAGGCCGCATCGTTGAGGAACCGCGCCTCGAAGTCGACGATCGCGCCCGACGCGGAGCGCACGGCGTCCCAGACCGAGAAGCCGTCGGGACTCGCGACCATGGCCCGCACGAACTGCATCGGATCCGCGAGCATCGACTCCCCCGCGACCATGCGCGCGCCCAGACGGACGGGATCCGGGTCCGCCGCGGACGTCCCGGAGGGAGGCGAGGGTTCGACTGAGGCCACGTTGAACACGATGCGTGGGCACGCGCCCGCACCGAGTGAGAACTCTGCCACATCCTCGGGTCCCGGACCAACGACCCGACGCATCCGGGACCGTGGGCCGGCCATGGTTGCCCTGCCACGGAGAGTGGTAGAGAATGCTCCCGATCGGCCCTTCCGGGTCGGGTCGGGCTGGGGGAAGCATGGTCAGGCGCAGGGTGTACCGGTTCGGGGCTGCGGCGATCGTCGCGGCAGGTGCCCTCGTCGGCCTCATGGGATCGGTCTCGGACGCGACCCTCACGACCCCGGGCGCCCCCACGGGGCTCGCGGTCACCCTCGGCCGAGCCGTCGGCGAGGTCCGGTTGGTGTGGACCGCACCCGCCGACAACGGCGGAGGGATCGGTCACTACGCCATCGCCTCCGCAACGGTGAGCGGCGGTGTCACCGGAACGTGGTCGACCCCGCAGACCACGGGATCGACCGCCCTGCGAGCCACCCGCACCTGCACGGCGACGTACCCCGATGTGTGTGCGTACCGCGTGTACGCCGTGAACAGCGCCGGCACCAGTGCCGCATCGAACGAGGTGACGATGGCGTGGTCGGTGCCCACCGCCGCGACTCGGGCCCGCGCCGTTCCCCTCACCCTGCACGACTTCACGGCGAACGACATCACCTGGGGCGCTCCGTCGCGCACCGGCGGCCTGCCGGTGACCTACGACGTGCAGATCCGAGTCGACGGAGGTGCGTGGACGGACGTCGCCACCGGCCTCTCGGTACGGACGATCGCCGACGATCCGAACTGCACGGGTGGCGTGTCGTGCCTGTACCGGGTCCGGGCGAAGAACGCGGTCGGCTTCGGGCCGAACTCGAACAGTTCGGCCCTCGCCGTCCGGCCGACGATCGTCACCGACCTCGCGGTGACCGTCACCGGCTCCGATCCCTCGATGGGCAATGCCACCTCGGGCGGTTCCGACGTGACCGTGACCTGGGCGCTGCCCCGGTCCGGTCTGGTGGACGACGACTACGAGGTGGCGGGCTGCCTGAACGTGTGTTCAGCGGCGAGTGGCACGTGGACATCCCCCGTGCAGGTCGCGAGCACCTCGACCGTCGTGGCGTGCGCGGCGGAGTACCGGACGTGCACGTACCGCGTTCGGGCGACGAATTCGCTCGGCGGCGTCGGAGCCTGGGCGTACCGCGTGATCTCGCCCTTCGGTCCGTCGGTCGTGAGTGCGGCGACGGGCAGTGCGAGCGACGAGATCGCGGTGACCTTCTACGGGGTCGCGGAGACCGGCCTCGGCCTGATCGCGGACAAGCACTTCCGGTTCCTCGTCTGCACGGCATCGTGTGGTTCCGCGGTCAACTGGGTCACGGATGCGGAGGAGGACGTCGCACTGTCGAGCATCACGAGCTTCCCCGCGACCGCGCCGGTCGCCTGCCCCGGCGGCACGTCCTGCCAGGTGCGGGTGCAATTCGTGGACGGCGACGGCAGCGAGAGCACGCTGTCGACGGCGACCGCCGCCACCGGAGCCGAGGTGCCCGGCGATCCCACCGCGCTCAGCGTGGTCACCGGATCGACCTCGGGCACGGTGGACGCGTCGTGGACCGCGCCGACGAACCTGGGGACGCCGAACCTGACCGAGTACCAGACCCGGTACTCCACGGATGCCGGCGTGACGTTCTCGGCCTGGTCGGGTACGGG
>JBEAXD010000056.1:0-5342 GCA_041159995.1 Actinomycetota bacterium
GATCGTCGCCCTCGGCGACGACCGCGTCTCGGCTGGCTCGCGCCGCCGCGAGTCCCTCGGGCCGACGGGCCCAGCCCGCCGCGCGGACCGAGCGGCGGAGTTCGTCGATGCTGGCGGTCCAGGCGATCGCGGCGAGCCCGGTGACCGGGCCGGCGATCAGTACGGCCGCCGCGCCGCGGGTGCCCCACCGGCGCTTCGCCGCCCAGGTCTCCACCGCGTAGGTGATCGGCACGGTCACGACGGCGCTGCCCCCCTTGGCCGTGGCCTTCCAGGCCGGGTGCGCGATGCGGCGCCCCAGTCCGTACGAGACGCCGGCCGGGAGTGCGTTGAGCGCGTACCCCGTGATCCCGAGGGGGGCGAGACCGAGACTGACGGCCCCGAGCCAGAGGATGCGGCGTCGGGCGTGGCCGGCGTCGAGGTGCACGACGTCGGCGGGGGTGTGCGTGCCGAGTGCTTCGAGGCGCTCGCGCAGGTCGTCGACCCGGGCTTCGAGGCCCTTGTAGTGCGGCCCGGCGTCGCCCCCGTGCTCGCCCAATCGGGCGGCGAGCGCGCGTTGGAGTTCCACGACGCGTGCGTAGGGTTCGGACGCCTCCGGGTCCTCGGTGCGGACGACGACCTCGGCCGCGGCGTGGGTGACCTCGGCGGCTCGCCACGACGCATGGGTCGCGGCGACGGTGAGCAACGCGGACCCGATGGCGTCGGTGAGTGCGCGCACCGAGTCCGCATCCTCGGCGCCGCCGGCACCGAGGTGCGCGGCGACCTCGACCGGTTCGCCGATCTGCAGTGCCACCTGACCCCGGAACCGGCCGCGCTCCTCGTACGTGATGCCGAGGGGCACGACCACCACGTCGTCGACCGTGCCACTCGCGAGCGCGCTGAGTGCGATGCGGGCGGTCCCGGTCTTGAGCGGCAGCGTGAGGCCCGGGTGGTCGTCGACCCCGCCCTCGGGGAACACCGCGACGCGGCCACCCGCGGCGAGCACCTCGTGGCACATCGAGAACGCCGCGGTGTTGGTGTCGGCGTCGAAGACCTCGCCGTGCACGTCGTTGCGGCGGGCGACGGGCACGCACATGGCGTAGCGGAGCAACCAGGACAGGCCCGTGATGCGCCACATCGACTTCGCGACGAGGAAGCGCGGGAAGAATCCGAGGCATCCGATGAGCACGACCGGGTCGGCGAGGCCGTTGGAGTGGTTGCACACGAGGATCGTCGGCCGGCCCACGGGGATGTGGTGGCGACCGGTGACGTCGACCTGCCGCATGAAGACGCGCACGACGATCCGGCACAGCCAGATGAGGGAGCGGGCCCGCGCGTTCATGGTTGCGCCGGTGTCCGTTCCCATCGCAGTTCGTCGGCCCCGCACGGTCCCGACGGTACCGGACCGGTGCCGGGCGGGTCAGGGCCGGCGGACGGTGACGACGGCCTCGGCCACGAGGCGATCCTCGGCGCCGGCATCTCGGAGGTTCACGCCCACCACGGTGCCGTCGACCCGCTCGCCGAGCACCTGGGCGTGGCCCACCACCGGACCGACGCGCGCCGGGCTGAGGAAGTGCAGCACGGTGTCACCGGCGTACCACCGACCCTCACGGTGGCGGCGCGCCGCGTGCTCGGCCGTCTCGGCCACGAGGACCGCGGTGGCCCCGCCGTGGAGGATCCCCCAGGGGTTGCGCAGGTGGTCCTCGAGGTCCAGGCGGACGAGGCCCGGCGCAGGATCGTCGTGCGTGAGTCGGAAGAACTCGCGGATCGACGGCGGGGCCTCCGGCGGGGGGCCGATGGGTGCGAGGCGGAACGGGCGGGCGTGGTCGGGCGGACCGCCCTCCGGAGTGAGGAGCGAGGCGGTGAGCGACCCGACGGCGACCGGGGCGTCGCCGGCACCCTCGTCGATCGCCCGGATCCGGGTCACGGCGACCGTGCGGCCCACTCGGAGGACCTCGGCGTCGATGCCGATCGGACCGATGATCGCGGTGCGGAGTCGAGCGATGAGCAGGTCGGTGGAGACGATCCACCGGGGCAGGGATGCGAGGCCGCTCGCGATCCCGGCCGCGATGTCGGCGACCGCGGTGATGACCCCGGAGTGGACGACACCGTGCGGGTCGCGCGTGCCGGCGTGGGCGGGGCAGTGACCGGAGATGCGGATCGGCCCGCCCGCCTCGGTGATCTCGTGCAGGTCGATGCCGACGTGGCGGGCCAGCGCGCGTCCGGCGTCCGGATCGTCGAACGCGGGTCTCACCGTCGTGGCTCCCGTCCGGTGCGGACGGCGACGGCGCGAGCGACCGCCGTACGCCGACCGTCCGCACCCTCGTCGTGGACGGCGACCTCCGACTGCACCCACTCCGGCTCGGTCCGCACCGGGTGGGCCTCGGCGCGTACCGGTCCGTGCTTCCCGAGGGCGAGGTAGTCGATCGCGAGGTCGACGCACACGGTCGGGTCACCGAGGCGTCGCGTCGCGGCCTCGGTGGCTGCCCGTGCGATGAGCGTTGCGACCACGCCGCCCTGCATCGCGCCGAGCGTGTTGATGACGAACGGGTGCACGGGCGCGCGGGCCGAGTCGGGCCCGACCTCGACCCCGATCGCCGTGTCGAGGTCGGGGGGCGGGGTGTCGTCGAACGGTGCGAACCCGTGGTGCACCGGCCGGTCGAGCACGGGCATGACGGGGTTCGCGTCGCGCCGGGGCAGGAGGGCGAAGGTCATCGTCGCGGTGCCCACGGGCCGGTCGGCGTCGGCGAGGAGGTCGACGGCGAGGACCACCGTCGTCCGGCCGCGCCGCACGACGCGTGCCTGCGCGGCGACGTGCTCGGCGCGCACCGGGCCGTACAGGTGCAGGGTGAGGCCCGAGGTCGCGATCCAGTCCGGTCGAGCGGCGAGGGCGGCGAGGCCGCCGCCGGTGGCGTCGACGAGCGTGGCGAGCGCACCCGTGGCGACCTCACCGGACCCACCGAGCAGGTGGGGTCCGACCGAGAGACGAGCGGTGCTCGTGAGGTCGGGACGGTGCACGACCGAGTACCCGAGTGCCCGGAGCACGTGGTGCGGCGGGGGGTAGGTGTCGCCGATCGTGGCGTCCGTCTCCGCCATCGGTCGCAGTCAGTCGGCGGCGAGTGTGGCCGCGACGTCCGGGACGTACCGCTGCGTCGAGGTGTCCGGTCGCACGTAGCCACCGTCGGCCTGCCGCGGCGGCAGGACGACCGTCGGCTCGAGGGTGTCGTGGTACGGGACCGTCGCGAGGAGGTGGCTGATGCAGTTGATGCGGGCACTGCGCTTGTCGTCGGCCTCGACCACCCACCACGGGCTGTCGGGGGTGTCGGTGTGGACGAACATGGTGTCCTTGGCCCGCGAGTAGTCGACCCAGTGGGCGCGCGACGCCACGTCGACCGGGCTCAGCTTCCAACGCTTGAGCGGGTCGTGGATCCGGGCCTCGAAGCGGCGCTCCTGCTCGTCGTCGCTCACCGAGAACCAGTACTTGATGAGGATGATGCCGTCCTCGATGAGCATGTTCTCGAAGAGGGGGGTCTGCCGCAGGAACCGCTGGTACTGCTCGGCGGAGCAGAACCCGAAGACGTGCTCGACGCCCGCTCGGTTGTACCAGGACCGGTCGAACAGGACGATCTCGCCGCCGGCGGGCAGGTGCTCGATGTAGCGCTGGAAGTACCACTCGGTCTGCTGACGCTCGGTCGGTTTGGGCAGCGCGGCGACCCGCACGACCCGGGGGTTGAGGTGTTCGGTGATCCGCGAGATCGTGCCGCCCTTCCCGGCGGCGTCCCGGCCCTCGAAGATGACCGCGACCCGGGCCCCTGATTCGCGGACCCATTCCTGCATCTTCACCAGCTCGGTCTGGAGCCGGTACAGCTCGGCCTCGTAGACCTTCCGGCGCAGTTTCGGGCTCGTCATGGGCCGACACGGTAGCGGGCCGGACGGGGTCGTCGGCCCGGTGCCCGATCGGGTCGACGACCACTGCGTGACACGCGGTTACGTGGTCCGAGGCCCTCCGGGAGCGTGGGACGATGACGCCCGTGCTCGACGCTCCGCTCACGGGACGACTGCTCGTCGCCTCGCCCGACCTCTGCGATCCGAACTTCCGACGTGCCGTCGTGCTCGTCGTCGAGCACTCGGCCGAGGGTGCGCTCGGCGTGGTGCTCGACCGTCCGATCCCGGACCTCGACGTGCACGACGTGCTGCCGGACTGGGATGCGTTCGTCGTCGAACCGGCGGTGCTGTTCGACGGCGGCCCGGTGCAGCAGGACGGTGCGATCGGCATCGGGAGACTGCAGCACCCGTGCGTCGAACCGGCCCCGTGGGGGGTGCCGATCGACCACCACCTCGTGCGCATCGACCTCTCGGCGCCCGGCGGACCGGCGCAGGGCGCCCTGGCGGGCCTGCGGATCTACGCCGGGTACGCAGGCTGGTCGGCCGGGCAGCTCGACGCCGAGATCGCCCGCGGTGACTGGTTCGTGGTCGATGCCGAGCCCGGGGACCCGTGGCGCGACGTATGCGCCGACCTCTGGCGCGAGGTGTTGGAGCGTCAGGGCGGGCGACTGGCGCTCTTCGCCCGGTTCCCGGATGATCCTTCGGCGAACTGATCCGGTCTCCCGGCTCGTACCGCCCGAGCCGACGCCGCGCGCCGGCGCTCGGTACGGTGCGGCGACGACGGTGATCGCGACGGTTGCTCGAGCACCGCGGTGACGTGACGAGAGTGGACGCGATGTGTCCCTCACGACGGAGCGGTGAAGGGATGGGTGCGATGTTCTTCGGCGGTCGGAGCGACAAGGTGCGGATGCCCGAGCCGGGGACGGCCCTCCCCGGACGGGCCGAGCCCATGCCGGTGCGCGGTGTGCACCACGTGAACGGGCGCTCCCTCCTCCCGCCCCACCCCGACGGCACCGAGACGGCGATGTTCGGGTTGGGTTGCTTCTGGGGTGCGGAACGGAAGTTCTGGCAGACGCCCGGAGTGTGGGTGACCGCGGTCGGGTACGCAGCCGGGGAGACCCCGAACCCCTCCTACGAGGAGGTGTGCTCCGGACGCACCGGCCACAACGAGGTGGTCCTCGTCGTCTTCGATCCGGCGCAGGTGACCTACGACCGGCTGCTCGCGGTGTTCTGGGAGTCCCACGATCCGACCCAGGGGATGCGCCAGGGCAACGACATCGGCACGCAGTACCGCTCGGGCATCTACACGACCTCGCCCCAACAGGCGGCGGCGGCTCGTGCATCCCGCGATCGGTACCAGGAGGTGCTGACCGGCGCCGGGTACGGGACGATCACGACCGAGATCCTCGACGCCCCGACGTTCCACTTCGCCGAGGGGTACCACCAGCAGTACCTCTCGAAGAACCCGGGCGGGTACTGCG
>JBEAXD010000292.1:0-12557 GCA_041159995.1 Actinomycetota bacterium
CTGCTCGTCAAGTTGCCCGGGCAGACCGACGTGCGGTTCCAACTGCTGCGGCCGTTCGTGCCCGTCTCGAGTGGCAACGCGCTGACCAACCTCGTGTCGTTCATGGTCGCCGATTCGGACGAGGGCTCCTACGGGCAGCTGCGCTCGTTCGTGATCCCCGATGGACGATCGGTCTACGGGCCGCAGCAGGTCGACAGCACGATCAACACGACCCAGCAGATCTCCGAGCAGTACTCACTGCTCGGCCGCACCGGGTCGCGGGTCATCCAGGGTTCGATGCAACTGCTGCCGGTCGCCGACTCGATCCTCTACATCCGGCCGGTCTACGTGCAGGCGGACACCGGCCAGCAGCTCCCGTCGTTCCGGTTCGTCGTCGCGTTCTACGCGGGTCGCGCGGTGATCGACACCTCGCTGCGCGGGGCACTCGGCCAGCTCTTCGAGGGTGGCGCGGCCGGCGGTGGTACCGGCGGCGGGTCCGGCGGTGGGTCCGGCGGCGGGTCCGGCGGTGGGACGACCGAGGGCCAGACGGTGGCCGAACTGCTGGCCCGGGCCGCCGAGGCGTACGACGAGGCGCAGGCCGCGCTCAAGGCCGGTGACCTCGGCCGCTACCAGGATCTCACCGACGAGGTGGGCCGTCTGCTCAAGCAGGCCCAGGACGCGGCCGGTCCGGCGGGCTCGAGCGGTGGTGGCGCGAGCCCGGGTCCGACCACCACGACGACCCGTCCGGCGAGTTCGACCCAGCAGTCGGCGCAGCGCTGATCGGTCGCGACCACCGGCCGGAATCCCGCTTGGGCCGGGCGTTCCGGGGATTGTTACTATCCCGGTAGTGGAAATCCCCCCACCCCCGGGGGAACCCACCGGCGAAGGTGGCAACGGTGTCCGTCAGCGGAATCGATCTCGGGAAGTACAAGCTCGGCTGGCACGACACCGAGCAGTACGTCTTCAAGCCGAAGAAGGGCCTCAACGAGGAGATCGTCCGCGAGATCTCGTGGCACAAGTCCGAGCCCGAGTGGATGACCGAGTTCCGGCTCGCGGCCCTGCGGCGCTTCGAGGCGAAGCCGATGCTGCCGTGGTTCGCCGAGAACATGCCGGACATCGACTTCGACGACATCTTCTACTACATCAAGCCCACGGACCATCAGGTCTCCGACTGGGACATGTTGCCCGAGGAGATGAAGGACACCTACGAGAAGCTCGGCATCCCCGAGGCCGAGCGCAAGTTCCTCGCCGGCGTCACCGCGCAGTACGAGTCCGAGGTCGTGTACCACAAGAACCGTGAGGACCTCGAGGCCCTCGGCGTGCTCTTCACCGACATGGACACCGCGCTGCGCGAGTACCCCGAGCTCGTGCGCGAGCACTTCGCCACCGTCATCCCGCCGGGTGACAACAAGTTCGCCGCACTCAACTCCGCGGTGTGGAGCGGTGGCTCGTTCATCTACGTGCCGCCGGGCGTGCACGTCGACATGCCGCTCCAGGCCTACTTCCGCATCAACGCCGAGAACTCGGGTCAGTTCGAGCGCACGCTCATCATCGCCGACGAGGGTTCGTCGGTGCACTACGTCGAGGGCTGTTCGGCCCCCGTCTACTCGACGGACTCCCTGCACTCGGCGGTGGTCGAACTGATCGCGAAGCCGGGTGCGCGCATCCGCTACTCGACCATCCAGAACTGGTCGCCGAACGTCTACAACCTCGTCACGAAGCGCGCGGTCGCCCAGACCGAGGCCACGGTCGAGTGGATCGACGGCAACCTCGGCTCCAAGCTCACGATGAAGTACCCGGCCGTGGTCATGACCGGCCCGAAGGCCCACGGTGAGGTGCTCTCCGTCGCGTACGCGGGTGCCGGCCAACACCAGGACGCCGGCGCCAAGATGACCCACGCCGCCCCCGAGACCACTTCGATCATCGACTCGAAGTCCATCTCGAAGGACGGCGGGCGCACCACCTACCGCGGGCTCGTGAAGGTCGAGGAGGGGGCGCACGGGGTCAAGAGCCACGTGCGTTGCGATGCGCTCATCCTCGACGAGCACTCCCGCTCCGACACCTACCCGTACATGGAGGTCGACGAGCAGGACGCCCGTATCGGTCACGAGGCCACCGTCTCGAAGGTGGGCGACGACCAGGTCTTCTACCTGATGAGTCGCGGACTCTCCGAGCAGCAGGCCACCGCCATGATCGTGAACGGCTTCATCGAGCCGATCACGAAGACCCTCCCGATGGAGTACGCGGTCGAACTCTCCCGGCTCATCGAGCTGAACATGGAGGGCTCGGTCGGCTGACCGGGGTCCCCAGATGTCGATGCAGCACCCCTTCACCGTCGACGCGGCACGCGCGCTCGGCGGTCCGGACTGGCTCCGCGACCGGCGCGTCGCCGCGGCCGAGCGGCTCTCCGACCTCGCGTGGCCGACGACCGACGAGGAGATCTGGCGGTACAGCCGGATCGACGACCTCGATCTCGCCCGGTACCGCCCGTTGTCAGCCGAGGAGCTGGGCCGGCCCGGTGTGGACTCGGTGCCCGGCGGCGGTCCCGTGGCCGCCGAGGTGGGGGCTCGGGCCGGCCTCGTCGTCGTGCGCGACGGGCGGGTGGTGCACCACGAACTCGACCCTGCGCTCGCCGAGCGCGGCGTGGTCGTCGGCGGCCTCGCCACCCTCGACCACGCGAGCGTCGCGGACACGCTCGGCACCGCCTCCGACGCATCGCCCGACGCGTTCACCACGCTCCACGATGCGTTCCTCGCCGGTGGCGCGTACGTCCACGTACCCCGGGGCGTGACCGTCGAGGCGCCGATCGTCGTGCTCCACTGGTCCGACGGCGACGGCCTCGCGTCGTTCCCGCACACGCTCGTCGTCGCGGAGGAGACGAGCCAGGTGTCGGTGCTCGAGCGGTTCGGCTCGCCCGACGTCGAGCACCTCGTCGACGCAGTGGTGGAACTGCACGTGCGCGACGGCGCGAACGTCCGGTACCAGTCGGTGCAGGAGTACGGCCCGCGCACCTGGAGCATCGCCCTCCAGCGGGCCCACCTCGGGCGCGACGCGGTCCTGCGATCCTCGGCCGTGGCGCTCGGCGGCGCGTACGCGCGCCTGCGCAGCGAGGCCCGCCTCGAGGCTCCGGGCGCCGAGTCCGAGCAGGTGGCCGTCTACTACGGCGACCACGACCAGATGCTCGACTTCCGCACGCTCCAGGACCACGTCGCCCCGCGCACCCATTCGAACCTGCTCTTCAAGGGCGCGGTCGAGGACACCGCGCGTTCGGTGTACTCGGGCCTCGTCCACCTCCGCCGGGAGGCGCAGAAGTCCACCGCCACCCAGAGCAATCGCAACCTCGTGCTCACCGAGGGCGCCGGTGCCGAGTCGATCCCGAACCTCGAGATCGAGGCCGACGACGTGCGGTGCTCCCACGCCTCCGCGGTCGGCCCGATCGACGAGGACCAGCGCTACTACCTCGCCACCCGGGGAGTGCCGCCGGAGGAGGCCGAGCGCCTCATCGTGCTCGGGTTCTTCGAGGACGTCTTCGAGCGCCTGCCCGTCGCCGCGCTCGTCGGTCCGCTGCGCCGCGCGGTGCACGACAAGTTGGGTCACCTCCACGCGGGGGGCGGTCGTGGCTGAGGTGCGGGTGGCGAGCGTCGCCGAGTTCCCGGCGCGCGGCGCGCGTCGCGTCGATGCCGACGGCCACCGGGTCGCGGTCGTGCGCATCGACGACGCGTGGTACGCGATCGGCGACCGGTGCTCGCACGCCGAGGCCTCGCTGGCCGAGGGCGCCATCGACGCCGCGGCCGTCACGATCGAGTGCCCCAAGCACGGCGCGTCGTTCCGTCTCGCCACCGGAGACCCGTGCACCCTGCCCGCGACCCGTCCGGTCCCGTCCTACGGCGTGCGCGTCGACGGCGACGACGTCATCGTGGAGATCCCATGAGCCTGAGCATCCGGAACCTGCGGGGCGGCGTCGCCGGCACCGAGATCCTGCGCGGGGTCGACCTCGAGGTGCGCCCCGGCGAGGTGCACGCACTCATGGGTCCGAACGGTTCGGGGAAGTCCACCCTCTCGCACGTGCTCATGGGGCGCGAGGGCTACGAGGCCACCGGCGGCTCGGTCACGGTCGACGGCACCGAGATCCTCGGCCTCGAGACCTCCCGTCGCGCCGCCGCCGGGATCTTCCTGGCCATGCAGTACCCGATCGAGGTGCCGGGCGTACGCATCGCCGACCTCCTCGCCTCCTCGATGCGCGCCCGCGGCGTCGAGGAGGCCGGCCTCGACGACGCGCTCGCCGCCGAGGCCGCTCGCCTCGAGGTGCGCGACGAGTTCCTCACTCGGGGCGTCAACGTCGAGTTCTCGGGCGGCGAGCAGAAGCGGGCCGAGACCCTCCAGCTCGCGGTGCTGCGCCCCGGGTACGCCGTCCTCGACGAGATCGACTCCGGCCTCGACGTCGACGCGCTGCGCGACGTGGCCCGGCGTGTGAAGGCGATGACCACCGAGACGGGGCTCGGCGTGCTGGCGATCACGCACTACTCGCGCCTGCTCACCGAGCTCACCCCGGACGTCGTGCACGTGTTCATGGGTGGCCGCATCGTGACGAGCGGCGGGCCCGAGCTCGCCGACGAACTCGAGGCGGGTGGCTACGACGGCATCGCGGCTCGCCTCGGCATCGAGGTCCCCGGCCCGGTGCAGGCCGTTCCCGCCGACCCGTTCGCCGATCCCGGGTTCTAGGCGGTCCCGGTCAGGCTCGGTCGGCGATCAGCCGGCCGGCGCCGTGGTGGTCGTGGTCGGGGGTGCCGTCGTGGTGGTCGGTGCGACCGTCGTGGTGGTCGGTGCGACCGTGGTCGGGGTCGGATCGACCGGACCGATTGAGGGCGGCGCGGTGGTGGCCGGTGTTCCCGACGCGGTCCTCGGCGGTCCGCCCACGGTGCGGGTGCCGGGCAGCGCGGGTTGGTTCGGGTTCACGACGTTCGGGGCCTGCACGGTCGCCGCCTGGGTCCCGTCCACGTAGACGGGGTCGCCCTGGTCGACGAGCGTCTCCCAGTAGTCGGCCACCCGCATGGGGACCCGCACGCATCCGTGCGACGCGGGGCGCACCGGCACGCTGGGGTACCCGTGCACCGCGATGCCCCGGTTGAAGTAGAAGGGCTTGTAGAGCTGGCCGAGCGGCGAACGGTGCCACGCATCGACGTAGTAGGTGTACGCGTACCGGCCCGGTGGGGTGACCGCGTTCTCGCACACCCGCGTGGTCGAGTAGAAGGGCGTGTAGCAGTACCGCTCACCCGACCCGGTGGAGATCGTGGTGATGAGGCGCACCTGGTGACCCTCGTAGAACGTCATCACCTGCTTCGTGATGTCGACCTCGGTGCGGTCGGGCTCGGCGGTGGGGTGCAGCGGAGCCGGGTACTGGAAGGTCTGGAGCGCAGCACGCTCCGCTTCACCGAGCCGGCCGCTCACCGGCACGCCCATGATCTTCTGGAGGGCGTGCACGGCGTAGGTGGTGTCGGTGGTGAAGGTGCCGCGCTGTGTACCGGGATCGAACCGCAGGGCCGCGAGCCGCTCCTGGTACGCCGCGACCTCGGGACCGGTCGAACCCTGCGAGACGCTGCCGCCGGGGACCGGGGGGAGCGTGACCGCGGCGGGCTGGACGAATGCCGGGATCGTCGTCGTGGTGCTCGGCGGCACGGTCGTGGTCGTCGTCGTGGTCGAACGGCTCGTGCTCGACGGCGCATCCACTGCGACCGCATCGTCGCTGGATGGCCAGTACGCCACCACGGCCCAGCCGGTCCCGCCGACGAGGCCGACCACGGCCACGATCGCCAGCGCGGTGAGGAGTCGGCGTCGCGCACGACGTGGGGCCCGTTCGCGCGCGAGACGGCGCTCACGACGCGTCATGGGCGCCGCATCATCGGTGGAGGTCGGAGGTCGGGACGGGGTCAGGTCGTCGATGCCCGGGATTCTTCCACGCGGCCTCGCGCGATGCGGGGCGCGGACGAGTCGGCGGTCAGGCCGGCGGACACTCCGTTGTGGTCGGCCCGGCGTGCGGGGCCGGGTGGATCAGCCGACGGCCGGCTCCGACTCCTCCTCGAGGAGCTGGGCGAGCGGGTCGGGCGTGATGGCCGAGAGTCGCAGGTCGAGCAGGAAGTCGAGGACCTCCGCACCCGAGATGAGGTCGCGGCTGCCGAAGCGCTCGAGCCCGGCGTCGATGAGTTCCACCAGTGCGGTGTTCACCATGTGCTCCTCTTCGTTGGACGACCTTCGCAACCTACACGGGGGGTGTGACATTCCCGTGTCGGGAAGGCTACGCGCTCGCGCGAGGTGTCCGTGACCCTTTTCACCGGCCCGCCGAACGGCCCTGCTGCGGGTCCCGTTCGTCCCCGACCGACCACACCGACCACACCGGGTGCACGGGTGGGCGCACCCCGGGTCGAAGTGCTCAGGTGCCGGCGGCCTCGTCGAGGCCCTGGGCGAGCGTGTTCCAGGCGAGCGTGGCGCACTTGATGCGCACGGGGAACTTCACGACGCCCTGCAGCGCCTCGAGGTCGCCGAGGCGTACCCCCTCGAGTGCCTCCTCGGTGGCGGCCGTGGCGTCCCCGCCCTCGAGCTTCGACTCGTGGATCGACATGAGGGCCTTGAACGCCCGGATGAGGCGGCGGGCCTCGTCGACCGACTTGCCCTTGATCGCGGCGCTCATCATCGAGGTGGAGGCCTGCGAGATCGAGCAGCCCTGACCCGCGGTGCGCACGTCGGTCACGGTGCCGTCGGCGCCGACCTCGAGGTACAGGACGACCTCGTCGCCGCAGAGGGGGTTGAAACCCTCGACCCGCGTCGCCGGCGGCGAGGGGAGCTCACCGCGGTTCCGCGGGGCGCGGTAGTGGTCGAGGATGATCTCGCGGTACAGGTCTTCGAGTCCGGGCACGGTGGGGATCCTAGAGGGCGAAGAACGCCTGCGCCTTGGCGAGCGCGGCCACGAGGGCGTCGACGTCGTCGGTGTCGTTGAACATGGCGAGGGAGGCCCGGGTGGTCGCCGGGACCCCGAGTACCCGCATGAGCGGCTTGGCGCAGTGGTGGCCCGCCCGCACGCACACGGCGTCCTCGTCGAGCACCTGCGAGATGTCGTGGGCGTGGATGTCGCGGAACAGGAACGAGATCGCGCTGCCGCGCCCCGCCGCGGTGCCGGGTCCGTAGATCGTGATCTCGTCGCCGAAGCGGTCGGTGAGTGCACCGAGCGCGTACTCGGTGAGGTGGGCCTCGTGCGCAGCGATCTCGGCCATACCGACCTCGGAGAGCCAGTCGACCGCGGCGCCGAGTCCGATCGCCTCGGCGATCGCAGGGGTGCCGGCCTCGAACTTCCACGGCACGTCGTTGGTGGTGAAGCCCTCCTTGCGGACGTCCCGGATCATCTCGCCGCCGCCGAGGAAGGGCGGCATGGCCTCGAGGATCTCGCGACGGCCCCAGAGTCCACCGATCCCCGTGGGTCCGACCATCTTGTGGCCGGAGAACGCGACGAAGTCGGCGTCCCAGGTGCTGACGTCCGTGGGCTCGTGGGCGACCGATTGGCAGGCGTCCACGAGCACGGCCGCGCCGGCCCGGCGGGCCGCGGCGGCGAGGGCGGGGACGTCGTTCGTGGTGCCGAGCACGTTCGACATCGCGGTGAACGCGAACAACGCCGCACCCTCGAGCAGGGTGTCGAGGTCGGAGAGGTCGAGTCGGTACGCGCCGTCGATCGGTACCCAGCGGATCTCGATGCCCCGCTCGGCCGCGAGCATCTGCCAGGGCACGATGTTGGCGTGGTGCTCCATCTCGGTGAGCACCACGACGTCGCCGGCTCCGAGGTTCGCGGCCCCCCAGGTGCGGGCGACGAGGTTGATCGCCTCGGTGGCGTTCCGGGTGAACACGAGTTCGTGCGGGTCGGACGCGCCGATGAAGCGCGCGGTGCGGGCCCGCCCCGCCTCGAACGCGGCGGTGGCCTCCTCGGCCAGCGTGTAGACGCCCCGGTGCACGTTGGCGTTGGTCTCACGGTAGTAGCGGTCCATCGCGTCGAGCACCGCGAGGGGCTTCTGGGCGGTGGCCGCCGAGTCGAGGTACACGAGACGACGCCCGTGCACGGTGCGGGCCAGCAGTGGGAACTGCGCGCGCAGGGCCGCGACGTCGAGAGCCACTACCGCGCCGCGGCTTCCCGGAAGGCGTCGAAGCCCTCGGTCTCGACGCGGGCCGCGAGCTCGGGGCCGCCGACCGCCACGATGCGGCCATCGACGAGTACGTGCACCCGGTCGGGCGCGAGGTGCTCGAGGATCCGCTGGTAGTGCGTGATGAGCAGGACGCCGAGATCCGGTCGCGACTCGCGCACGATGCCGATGCCGCGTGCGACCTCGCGCAGCGCGTCGATGTCGAGGCCCGAATCGGTCTCGTCGAGGATCGCGAGGTCGGGCTGCATGAGTGCCATCTGGAGCACCTCGTTGCGCTTGCGCTCGCCGCCCGAGAACCCCTCGTTGAGGTACCGCTCCTGGAACCGCTCGTCCATGCCGAGCCGGGCCGTCCACGCCATGAGGTCCATCCGCACCTCGAGCACCGAGAGGTCCGGGATGCCCTTGCGGACGGCGAGGGCCTGACGCAGGAAGTTCAGGACGCTGACGCCCGGGATCTCCTCCGGATGCTGGAACCCGAGGAACATGCCGCGCGCCGCGCGCTCATCGGTCGGGAGCGCGGTGACGTCCTCGCCCCGGAACAGGATGTGACCTCCGGTGATCGTGTAGGCCGGGTTCGCGAGGAGGGCGTTGGCCAGCGTCGACTTCCCGGAGCCGTTGGGTCCCATGAGGGTGTGCACCTCGCCGGTGCCCACCTCGAGGGTCACGCCGCGCAGGATCTCGGCGCCGTCGGCCTCGACGTGGAGGTCGTCGATGAGCAGGAGGGGTGCAGGCACGGCACCGATGGTATTACCACTACGTCGGTAGTGGAAATCGTGCGCCGGAGCGCGCGCCCGGTCACCAGCCCCGGGCGACCCACTCCTCGAGGTGGGGTCGTTCGGTGCCGACCGTGGTGTCGAGACCGTGGCCGGGCAGGACGAGGGTGTCGGCGGGCAGGGTCATGAGGCGGCGGTCGATCGACTCGATGATCGTCGTGAACGAGGAGCCCTCGAACCTCGTGTTGCCCGGCCCGCCCGGGAACAGCGTGTCGCCGGTGAAGAGCAGCGGGGTGCCCTCGAGGAGGAACGAGGTGGAGCCGGCGGTGTGCCCGGGCGTGTGGATGCTGCGGATCCTCAGGCCCCCGACCTCGAGCACGTCCTCGTCCTCGATGACGAAGTCGTAGGCCGGGAGCATGGTCGCGTCGCCGGCGGCCACCCCGACCTCGATGCCGGCGTCCCGGGCCGCCGTGACCGCCTGGATGTGGTCCCAGTGACCGTGGGTCGTGAGCACGCGGCGCACGCCGGTCGCGGCGCACAGGGGGATGAGCAGTTCGTGCTCGTTCGCCGCATCGATGAGCACGGCCTCGCCGGACGCGAGGTCGCGCACGATGAACACGTTGTTGTCGAAGGGTCCGACGACGAGCTTGTCGACCCGGACCCGGGCGTCGGTCCAGTGGGCCGGGCGGGTCCGCGCCGGTGCGGTGGCCATGGGCGGGAGGGTACCCGCCACCCGGACGGGACCCGTGGCCGGGCCCGACGCCCCCGTTGGAACGCCCTCCGGTCCCTCCGGTAGCGTCGCTCGCCGTGGACTTCAGGGACTCTCCGGCCGAGGCCGAATTCCGGGACGAGGTGCGGACCTGGCTGTCCGAGCACCTCGTCGGCGAGTTCGCCGAGCTGGGCAGTCGTGGCGGTCCGGCCGACGAACGGGGCTGGGACGTGCGCATCGAGTGGGAGCGCACCCTGGGTCGTGACCGTTGGGTCGGGTGCTCCTGGCCGGTCGAGTACGGCGGTCGGGGTCTCGACTTCTCGCAGCAGGTCATCTTCAACGAGGAGTACGCGAAGGCGAACGCGCCGGCGCGGGTCTCGTTCTTCGGCGAGGGGCTCTTCGCGCCGACGCTCATCGCGTACGGCACCGACGAGCAGAAGCGGCGCTTCCTCCCGAAGATCCAGAGCGTCGACGAGTTGTGGTGCCAGGGCTACTCGGAGCCGAACGCGGGCTCGGACCTCTCGAACGTGCAGACCAAGGCCGTCCTCGACGGGGACGAGTGGGTCGTGACCGGCCAGAAGGTCTGGACGACGCTGGCGCACCGCGCCGATTGGTGCTTCGTGGTCGCGCGGACCGAGGCGGGATCGCAGAGCCACCGCGGCCTGTCGTACCTCCTCGTCCCGATGGACCAGCCGGGGGTCGAGATCCGGCCGCTGCGGCAGATGACGGGGTCGGCCGAGTTCAACGAGGTGTACTTCGACGAGGCCCGCACCTCCGCCGACCTCGTGCTCGGCGACGTCAACGACGGGTGGAAGGTCGCGATGGCCACGCTCGGTTTCGAGCGGGGCACCGCGTTCCTGAGCCAGCAGCTCGCCTTCCAGCGCGAACTCGCCGAGATCATCGCGGTCGCACAGTCCAACGGCGCGAGCCATGAGGCGACGATCCGGCAGGAACTCGCCGACTCCTACATCGGGGTCCAGATCATGAAGTTCAACGGCATGCGGATGCTGACGGACCTCGTGAAGCGTGGTGTGCTCGGGCCCTCGAGCAGCATCGGCAAGCTCTTCTGGAGCAACTGGCACCGCACGCTCGGCGAGCGGGCCATGGACGTGCTCGGGACCGACGGTCTCCTCGTGGCGAACGAGGGTTCCGGGGCCTACGAGCTCGACGAGTTCCACCAGATCTTCATGACGAGCCGTGCGGAGACCATCTACGCCGGCGCGAGCGAGATCCAACGCAACATCATCGGCGAGCGGGTGCTCGGGCTCCCGCGCGAACCCCGCTAAGAGAGGACCCTTCCAGTGAACTTCGCTTTCACCGAGGACCAGGACAGCCTGCGCGACGTCGTGCGTTCGTTCATGGACGCCAAGAGCACCGAGGAGGATGTCCGCACGCTCATGGACACCGAGTCGGGCTACGACCCGGCGGTCTGGGCGCAGATGGGCGGGGAGCTCGGCCTGCCGGGGCTCCACATCCCGGAGGAGTTCGGCGGTCAGGGCTACGGCTTCGTCGAGCTCGGCATCGTGTTCGAGGAGATGGGACGTCGGCTCCTGTGCGCCCCGTACTTCGCGACCGTCGCGCTCGCCGCGAACGCGATCCTCAACGCGGGCACCGACGCCGAGAAGGCTGCGCTGCTCCCCGGCATCGCGAGCGGTGAGACCATCGGCGCCCTCGCCTTCACCGAGGCGAACGGTCGCTGGGACGCCGACGGCATCACGATGGTCGCCAAGGGCTCGGGATCCGACTGGACGCTCGACGGCGAGAAGATGTTCGTGATCGACGGCCACAACGCCGACCTCATCGTCGTGGTCGCCCGGACCGAGGGCTCGGCGGGCGAGGAGGGCATCTCCTTCTTCACCGTCGCCGGCGACGCCGCGGGCCTCACCCGCACCCCGCTCGCCACGATGGACCAGACCCGTAAGCAGGCCCGCCTCGAGTTCTCGGGGGTCAGTGCCACCCCGCTCGGCGCCCCCGGTTCGGGCTGGGCCGCCCTGTCCAAGACCCTCGATCAGGCGGCCGTGTGCCTGAGCAACGAGATGGTCGGTGGGGCGCAGTTCGTGCTCGACATGTCGGTCGAGTACGCCAAGGTGCGGGTGCAGTTCGGTCGGCCGATCGGCTCGTTCCAGGCCATCAAGCACAAGTGCGCCGACATGCTCCTCGAGGTGGAGTCGGCCAAGAGCGCGGCGTACTACTCGGCGTGGGCGGCGGCCGAGGACAACGAGGAGCTCCCCGTGGTGGCGAGCCTCTCGAAGGCGTACTGCTCGGACGCCTACTTCCACTCGACCGCCGAGAACATCCAGATCCACGGCGGTATCGGCTTCACCTGGGAGCACCCGGCCCACCTGTACTTCAAGCGGGCCAAGAGCAGCGAGATCCTGCTCGGTGACGCCACGTACCACCGTGAGCTGCTGGCGCAGCGCATCGGGATCTGAGTCCACCCGACCCGCGATGATGTGAGACGCCCCCGCTCCGGCGGGGGCGTCCCCACGAGGTGACCATGGCACTCGTCGTCGGCATGCTGATCCTCGGCGTGATCTGTGCGATCGCAGCCGCGCTGGTGTTCCGCGAGGCGCTGCGGATGCAGGAACGTGCCCCGCTCGCCGTCTTCGACCCCGACGACGCGTACGACTTCGTCGTGGCACACCTCGACGACCTCGTGGCCGCGACCCTCACGCCGGAGGACGTGCGCCGCATCCTCGGGTTCCAGATCGAGCACTTCAAGCACGCAGGGGTCGCGATGAACGGCTCGACCTCGACGCCCCCGGGACCCGTCATCATCGGCGGCGTCGAGACGGTCGACCACGTGCTCCGGCGCTGCGCCGAGACCGGCGAGGCCTACCTCCCCGAGCAGGTGCACGCGGTCATCGACTGCCAACTCACCTACCTGCGGGCCATCGGCGCGATCGGACGCGTGGCCGGTCCCGAGGAGGGCCCGGGTCGGCCCGACGACGGTCGCTAGGCTCCCCGCCCATGAGC
>JBEAXD010000294.1:0-8442 GCA_041159995.1 Actinomycetota bacterium
TGCTGGAACTCGGCGGCTACGACGAGACGATCACCCACACGACCGACTGGGAGTGCTGGATCCGACTCGTGTTGGCCGGCGGGCCGGATCCTCCCGCAGCAGGGCGACCCGCAACGCCTCCCGGGCCGAACGCCGCACCTCCTCGTCGCGGCGAGCGACCACGCGGGCGCGCTCGGGTGCGGTGAGGCGCGCGTCGGCGAGGGTCTTGGAGAGCGTGGCCACGCGACCCTCGTACATGCGCCGACGACTCGCACTCATCGCGGCCTCGCGCATCGTGTACACGCCGAGGGGCGCGTCGATGCACCCGAGGCGCCCGCCGGCCAACACGAGTCGGATCCAGCACTCCCAGTCGGTCGTGTGGGTGATCGTCTCGTCGTAGCCGCCGAGTTCCAGCATCCGGGCGCGTCGGACGACGACCTGCCCGAACACGAAGTTCCGATCGAGGATGGCCGACCGTTGGTCCCCCACCTCGAACCGGTGACCCTCGTGGTACACGGTGCCGACGATACGGCCGTCGAGTTCGAGCACCGCGTCGGTCGTGATGAGGTCGAGGTCCGGTCGCTCGGTCAGGACCCGCACCACCGACGCGAGCCGACCGGGCGCGAACCGATCGTCCGCATCGAGCACGGCGACGAACTCCGCAGTGGCCGCCGCGATCGCCGCGTTGCGGGCCCGCGCCTCCCCACCGTGCTCGATCCGCACGAGCCGCACCGAGGAGCCGTACGGGGCGAGCGCGCCCGCCAGGTCATCGGTGGAGCCGTCGTCCGCGACGATGATCTCATCCGGTCGCACGGACTGGGCGAGGACCGAGTCGATCGCCGTGCCGATGACGTCACTCGCCTCGAACGCCGCGATCACCACCGCGATCGTCGGCGCGACGACCGCTCCCAGATCGGCGGGCGGCGACGGTGCGAGGAGCTTCGGCACGCAACCGATGGTAGGTGCCGGGGCGGTCGAGCGGCCGTGCCCGACACCGCCCGTTCACCGTCGGGTGACGAAACGGACACCACCGCAGTACTGGCCGGCCACCGGTACGCTCGGACCATGACGCTCGACGGGCTGCGGCTCACCGCGTTCACCGACGCCCACGAGGTCGGCGGCGCCGAGATCTCGCTCGCCAACCTGCTCGCCGCACTCGATCCGACCATCGAGGCGCGCGTCATGGGGACCGACCGATCGGTGATCGAGCGGGTCGCTGCGGGACGTCCCGGTACGGCCACGATCCTCACCCCACCCATCCGCGGCCTGCGCGACGTCGGCGCGATGATCGCGACGCGGCGGTCCATCGCGGCCGATCGGCCCGATATCCTCCACGTGAGCCTCGCTTCGCCGTGGGCCTGCCGGTACGCGATCCTCGCCGCTGCGACCGTGCCCGGCGTCCGCGCGGTCGCGGTCGAACAGCTCGTGCTGCCGCTCCCGACGGCTCGGGTCCGGCTGCTGAAGCGACTGACCGCGCGCCGTCTCGCCGCGCACGTCGCGGTGGGCACCGCATCGGCTCGGGCCGTGGAGCGTGACGCCGGGCTGCCGGCGGGATCGGTCCGCACCATCCACAACGGGGTGCCCGATCGCCCGGTCCCCGCCCCCGATCCGGGCGCACCCCATCCGGCCGTCGTCACCCTGGCCCGGCTCGACGCGGTGAAGGGACTCGACGTGCTCGTCCGGGCGGTCGCCGCGATCCCGGATCTGCACGCCACCGTGGTCGGCCGCGGACCGGAACGGGACGCCCTGACCCGCGAGGCCGCCGCGCTCGGGGTCGCCGATCGCTTCCACCTCGTCGGTTGGCGCGACGACCCGATGGCGGCCCTCGCCGACGCCGACCTGTTCGTGCTGGCCTCGCGGGCCGAGGGCCTCCCACTGTCGATCGCCGAGGCGATGCTCGCCGGTCGCGCGGTGGTCGCGACGGACGTCGGGAGTGTGCGGGAGATCGTCGAGGACGGGGTGACGGGTCTGCTCGTCCGGCCCGACGACGCCGAGGCTCTCACCGCTGCGATCCGCGCGCTGCTCGACGATCCGACCCGCCGGGCCGCCCTGGCCGGAGCCGCACGGGCCCGGGCCGCCGCCGAGTTCACGGCGGATGCCATGGCCCGCCGGTACGAGGCGCTCTACGACGAGGTCCTCGCCGGTATCGGGACGGCACGGCCGTGACCGCGACGATCCGGCCCCTCTTCGTGAACGAGAACATGGGCGGACACGCCACGCTGCACCTCGCGATCCGCGCCGCCGTCCGCGACGACCCGCAGGTCCGGGCCCAGTTCCTCGACGTGCCCGCCGCCGGCACGCTGCGGCGCATGGTCGCGGCCCCCGTCCCGGGACTCACCCGCGCCGACGCCGACCTCCAGGCGCTGCGGGTCCAGCTGGGCACGAGCGCCGTGGTGCGACGGCGCCTACGGACCTGGGCCAACCCGTACGACGTGCTCCACGTCTACTCCCAGAACGCCGCGCTCCTGATCGACGAGATGCTGCGCGGGCGTCCGTCCGTCGTGGGCACCGACGCGACCACCGCGCAGGGCGCACTGCTGCTGCCGCACCGTCGTCCCGCCCGGGGCACCGATCGCCGCATCGCGGTGTCGCAGCGGTTCGAACGCCGCGTCTACGAGGCCGCGACCCTCGTCGTCGCACAGTCCGAGTGGGCCGCGCGATCGCTCCGCGAGGACTACGGGGTCGACCCCACCCGCATCCGTCTCATCCCGTACGGGACCACGATCCCGGATGCGCTGCCGCACGTCGACCGCGCCCGTCCGCAGATCACCTTCGTCGGGTTCAGCATGGCGCGCAAGGGGGGTACCCGCCTCCTCGAACTCTGGCGGCGGGCGTTCCGGGCCGACGTCGATCTCAACCTGGTGACCCGCGACGACGTGCCGCGCGAGCCCGGGCTCCGCGTGTTCCGCGACTTCCGACCCGGCGATCCCCGGCTGCGCACCCTGTTCGCAGAGACCGACGTGCTCGTGTTCCCGTCGCGCATCGACACCTTCGGGTACGCGCTCATCGAGGCGATGGCGGCCGAGGTCCCCACCGTCGCGCTCTCGGTCGCCGCGATCCCCGAGGTCGTCGCCGACGGCGAGACCGGCCTCCTGGTCGACCCGGCCGCCGACGACGCCACCCTCGCCGCCGCGATCACCCGGATCCTCGACGACCCGGCCCGGGCCCGGGCGATGGGTCGAGCCGGACGGGCCCGGGCCCTCGAGCGCTTCGACGCCCGGGGCACCACCGCCCACCTCATCGGGGTGCTCCGCGAGGCGCTCCTCCTCCACGGCGACTGACCGCTCCCGCGGGTTACGCGGGATACGCGGGATCCGGGCGAACGGTCAAGGCCCGGGCCCGTGCTGCCGATACCCCGGCCGTGGCACCACGGGGGTGCCGGCGTCGAGGAGGACGGGATGCTGGACGCGGTCCGGCGGGCACGGCAGACACGCCGGGCCGACGCGCGCCCGGACCCCGCCGAGGCCCCCCGCTCACGTGAGGCCGGCATGAGCCTCATCGAACTCGTCGTCGCGATGACGCTGCTCGCCGTCGTGATGGTCGGCCTGAGTTCCTCCATCGGCGTCGCGTACCGCGTCGTCGCGCTCGGTCGACAGCGCCAGGTCGCCGAGGCCACTGCGAACAAGCGCCTCGAGGAACTCCGCGACGTCGACTACGCGCAGATGGCGATGAACGAGGCGCCCGTGCGTTCGTCCGATCCGACGAGCCCTGACGCGTTCGTCTCCGAGGACGGCGCGATGTACGACGTGACCGGTGAGGGCGACTTCGAGCCGCTCATCGTCGACGCCGTCGCCCCCGGCCCCGTGCTCCACGTCGAGAGTCCGGTGGTCATCGGGACGACCAAGGTCGACGTCTACCAGTTCGTGACCTGGGTCGACGCGCCCGACGTCCCGGGGACGCAGAACCTCAAGCGCATCTCCGTGGTCGTGAAGTACCGCGACGTGTCGGTGCCGGGGACCGCGCGGGTGCTGCGCGAGTCGGTGCTGTTCACCGCCGGGACCGTCTCGGTGCCCCGATCCGGATCGACCACCAGCACGTCGACCACGACGACCACACCCCCGACGACCACGACGGTGCCCGCGGACGGCTGCGGATCCTTCGCGGTCTCGAACGGCTCGGGTGCCCTCGTCGGGTACACCGCCACCCACACCGTCACCCTCACCCTCGCCATGGGACCGTGCGCCGAGCCGGTCTGGGTGTCCTTCTCAAACGACGGCGGCGCGACCTACGGCGCCGAGAGCGCCTGGGACGCGGCGAACCCGACCCTCGGGTGGACGGTCAACCCCGGCGACGGCACGAAGACGATCGTCGGCCGGTCCCGGAACGCGGCGGGCTCGACGTGGAACATCGGGAGCCGCAGCGTGATCCTCGACGCCACGAACCCGACCGCGCCGGGCACGTTGAATCGGACCGTGACCTGCACCGGCACGGACCGCACCGTGACCCTCACCTGGGGCGCGAGCACCGATGAGAACCTGGTCGGCTACCGCGTGTACCGCTCGACCGACGGCGTGTCGTGGTCGATCGTGTCGAGCACCACCGGCCTCAGCGCCAGCGACACGACCGCGAAGTCGCTCACCTCGCTCCGGTTCGCCATCGCGGCCTACGACCGGGCGGGCAACGAGTCGACGACCTCGAACATCATCACCCTCGCGAAGAACCGGTGCTCGTGATGGATCGCCTCGACCGCGCCCGACGCCGCAGCGACGGCTTCACCCTCATCGAGCTGCTCATCACCGTCTCACTGCTCGCGATCGTCGGGGTCGTCATCATCCAGACCCTGACCACGGTCACCCGATCCGAGGCCTACCAGGCCGACCGGACCCAGAGCCTCGACTCGATGCGCCTCGTCCTCAACGGGATGACCAAGGAACTCCGTCAGGCCACCGCGGTGGACGACGTGAACTCCTCGGCGAGCCACATCGTGTTCACCACCTACGTCCGCGGCACCCTGCGCACGATCACGTACGACGCGAGCGGCTCCACGCTCAAGCGGCGGCTCGACGCGGGTGCGTGGATCACGGTGCAGACCGGGCTGGCCACGACCTCGATCTTCTCGTACCAGTCCGCGCCGCCGGTCCCCGGGGCCCAGTGGGTGCGGATCGTGCTCCAGGTGGAGCCCCGACGCGACCCCGAGACCACCCTCGTCCTCGACTCCGAGGTCAACCTCCGAAACCGGGTGCAGACATGACCATGGACCGACCGACCACATCGAGCGCGGCGCGCCTGCGGGCCCGTGGCGAGCAGGGCATGGCGATGGTCACGATGCTGCTCGTCATGTTCATCGTGTCCTCGCTCGTCGTCGTGATGCTCACGACCCAGAACCACACGGCCACGACGACCGCCCGCAACCGATCCTGGGGCGCTGCGGTGCACGTCGCCGAGTCGGGCATCCACCAGGCGATCGCGTACCTGCAGTCCACCAACGGCGTGCCCCCGACCGGGGCGCAGAGCGGCACCACCGCTGAGGGCACGTGGCAGTACCAGGTGACCCCGCTCCCGCGGAAGCACTACCAGATCGACTCGGTGGGTACCGTGGGCACTGCGGCCTCGCTCACCGCGAGCCGGCGGCTCCGGGTGATCCTCGCCCCGCCCACCTCGTTCCGGTACGCACTGTTCTCGTTGTCCGATGTCACGACGAAGAACAACAACGTCGTCTGCGGCGACGTCTGGGCGAACACCAACGTCACGGTGTACGCGAACGACGCGGTCCGCAAGGGCGACTCGGCGGATTGCCCGACCGGCACCGTCGGCAGCGGCCACGTCACCGCGGCGAACGGCTGGATCGCGATGGAGCAGGGCTCCTCCGCCGACGGCGATCTCTGGTCGGGCGGGTACGACTCCGCCGGTACCGCGATCACGATCGGGAACAACGGGGTCGTCGGCGGTCGGGTCAGGGCCTCGTCGAGCACGCCGGCCTGCGCCGACGACCCGCTGCACAGCCGCTACTCCGTGGCGAACAACGGCACGATCACCGGGACGGTGACCGCGTGGGGCTCCATCACCGGCAGCGGATCGAGCGGCACCCGAGCGGCGCAGACCTGCACGCCCGCCGCCGCATCCGCCCGCATGCCGGTCTTCAGCTGGAACCCGGCGAACTACCCGGCATCCTCGCTGCACACCTACTCGTTCCCCGCCGACTACGCGCAGTTCAACGCCTACATCGATGCGAACCGCAACGGCCTGCAGGGCACCTTCTACATCGAGGGCGGCTCGGCCGCGACCCCCATCGACCTCACCGGCGTGTCGATCATCGGGGACACGACGATCGTCGCCACCGATGCGCCGATCGATGCGTCGGGCGGGATCGGGGCGGCGAACACCTCCGACAAGGTGCTCGTCCTCGTGTCGTACTACTCGGCCCCGGCCGCCAGTTGCACCACGACGGGCGGGAACCCGGGCGACTGTGCGATCGGGTTCAAGAACAACTTCGACATGTCGTCGACGAGCCTGTCCGGCGGCAGCAACACCGCGGCCCTGCTCTTCGCACCGAACGGGCCGATCGCGTTCAAGAACAACGCCCAGTTCAACGGTGCGGTGTACGGCAACAACATCCAGATCAAGAACAACATGAACGTGGCGTACGACCCGCGGATCGATCAGATCGTCGGGTTCGGCGACGTGACCCTCGACATCAAGGCCTGGATGGAGTGCGCACCGGGGCCGGTGACCACCGCCGCGTGCTGACCGCCGGGAATGCCGTCGGGTCCGCGGCGGTTACCATCGCCACGACCCCCGGATCAGGACGGAGCCCCGATGCCCACCGTGACCATCACCGCTGACAACTTCGAGGAGACGGTCACCGGCAACGACATCGTGATCCTCGACTTCTGGGCCGAGTGGTGCGGTCCGTGCCGGATGTTCGCCCCGGTGTTCGAGGCCGCAGCCGACCGTCACCCCGACATCGTGTTCGGCAAGGTGGACACCGAGGCCGAGCAGGCACTCGCCGGCGCGTTCAACATCATGTCGATCCCGACCCTCATGGTGTTCCGCGAGCAGGTGCAGCTCTACGGCGAGCCGGGCGCGCTCCCCGAGCAGATGCTCGAGCAGCTCATCGACCGCGTGCGTGAGATCGACATGGCCGAGGTGCACGCGAGTCTCGCCGCCCAGGCGGCCGAGGGACCCGACGAGGGCCGCTGACCGGCGACACCGGCCTCAGGAGGTCATGCCCCCGAGGCCCACGAGGCCCCGGGCCAGTTCGATCTCGCCCATGTGGCGCAGACCGTGCTGGTAGAGCCAGCACTCGAGCGCGTCGAGGACGGTGATCCCTTCGTCGCCCGCGACCCGGGCGCTGTAGGTGCTCGCGACCTGGGGTGGGAACGGGCGCGGGATGAGGACCTTCGAGAAGATCGCCGGATCGACCTCGTCGAGCCAGGCCTCGGTCCGATCGAAGACCGTTCGCTGGTACTCGCAGAAGGCCTCGTAGTCACCGATGCGCTGGTGGATCATCTCATCCACCGTGCGGTGCTTGCCGTGATCGTTCACCGTCATCCCGACCCGGGCCTGCCACTCGTCGCTCCAGATCGGCGCCATCCCCGAGATGAGCATGAAGGAGGCGTCCTCCATGTTCGTGTAGTGGAACAGCGAGAAGGCGATCGGCAGCACACCCTCGCGTTCGAAGTGGTTGACGTGCTCGATCGTCATCGACCCGGTCGCCTGGTAGTAGAGCCCGTGCATGGTGCGCATCCGCCGCTGCAGCGAGTCGAGGACGAGATCGGTCATGTGGTCACTCCTCCGGGTCATCCGGTCGGGCCGGACGACGGGGCCCCGGGGCGGGGCGTCGACCACGATGCTACGTTCTGGCACTCCGGCTGCCAATAGTCGGTACCGCCGCACCCCGGGGAGGGGCCATGGAGTTCTCGATCGCCTTCGCCAACGTCGGACCGCTCGCCACGACCGATGGCGCGACCCGCTTCGCGCTCGCCGCCGAGGCCGCCGGCTTCGAGTCGCTC
The DNA here is from genome assembly GCA_041159995.1 of Actinomycetota bacterium. Taxonomy (GTDB): domain Bacteria; phylum Actinomycetota; class Acidimicrobiia; order IMCC26256; family IMCC26256; genus IMCC26256. Next base: position 7,932 of record JBEAXD010000294.1, read on the forward strand.
TGGACCGTCGAGCACGTGGTCGTGCCCGCCGGATACGAGTCGCAGTACCCCTACGACCGATCGGGACGCATGCCGGGGGCCGAGGACGCACCGATCCCGGACCCGCTCATCTGGCTCGCGTTCGTGGCTGCGGCCACGACGACGATCCGGCTCGCGACCGGCATCGTCATCCTGCCCCAGCGCAACCCGGTGGTGTTCGCCAAGGAGGTCGCGACGCTCGACGTCATGTCCGGCGGGCGCGTGGAACTCGGCGTCGGGGTCGGCTGGCTGGCCGAGGAGTTCGACGCGATCGGCGTGCCGTTCCGTGAGCGGGGCGCCCGCACCGATGACCACATCGAGGCGATGCGGGCGCTCTGGACCCAGGACCGCGCCTCCTACTCCGGCCGGTTCACCCGGTTCAACGACTGCATCCAGCGGCCCCAGCCCGCGCAGGGTTCGGTGCCCATCCACATCGGCGGTCACTCCGAGGCCGCGGCGCGCCGCGCCGGACGGCTCGGCGACGGGTTCTTCC
>JBEAXD010000029.1:0-2551 GCA_041159995.1 Actinomycetota bacterium
GAGGTACTGCTGGGTGGACCGGACGCCCTCGATGTCGAGGATGCGCTTGGGGTCCCGCGGCGTGGAGGCGTCGCCGACGAGGCACTCGCCGGCCTTGATCTCCGAGCCGTTCTGGACCGCGAGGCGGGCCCGGCGCGAGACCGCGTGCTCCTCCTCGCTCCCGTCGTCGGCCACGACCGTGATCGTGACCTCGCCCTTCTCGTTCTCGCCGATGCGCACGACCCCGGACTTGCCGGCGAGGAGCGCTGCGCCCTTCGGGGTGCGGGCCTCGAAGAGTTCGACGACGCGCGGCAGGCCGTGGGTGATGTCCTCACCCGCGACACCACCGGTGTGGAAGGTCCGCATGGTCAGCTGGGTGCCCGGCTCACCGATCGACTGGGCGGCGATGATGCCGACCGCCTCGCCGATCTCGACCATCTTCCCGGTGGCCAGCATCGTGCCGTAGCACGCGGCGCAGACGCCGAGGGTCGAGTCGCAGGTGAGCGCCGAGCGGGCCCGGACCCGGGTGACCGCCGGGTCGTCGCGCAGTACGTCGACGAGCTCGTCGGTGACCTCGGTGTTGCGCGGGAGCACCGTGCCGTCCGCGAGCGTGACGTCCTCGGCGAGGCACCGGCTGCGCAGCGTGTTGCGCAGCGTGCGCTCCGACTCAGGACCGACGTGCTCGATCCAGATGCCGCGGGTCGAACCGCAGTCCTCGTCGCGCACGATGAGCTCCTGCGAGACGTCCACGAGACGTCGGGTCAGGTAGCCGGAGTCGGCGGTCCGGAGGGCGGTGTCGGCGAGACCCTTGCGGGCACCGTGGGTCGAGATGAAGTACTCGAGGACCGACAGTCCCTCACGGAAGTTCGACTTGATCGGGCGGGGGATGATCTCACCGCGCGGGTTGGCCACCAGGCCGCGCATGCCGGCGATCTGACGCACCTGCATGACGTTGCCTCGGGCTCCCGAGCCGATCATCATCTCGATCGGGTTGAAGATGTCACCCTGCTGCAGGTCCCGCATGGCGTGCGTGACCTGCTCGGTGGCGTCCGTCCAGATCTCGATCTCGCGCTGACGGCGCTCCTCATCCGTGAGGATGCCGTTCTCGTACTGCTGCTCGACCTTGGCCGCCTTGGCCTCGTTCTCGTCGAGGAGCTTCGCCTTCTCGTGCGGGGTGCGCACGTCCTCGATCGAGATCGTGAGGCCGGCGCGGGTCGCGTACTCGAAGCCCACGTCCTTGAGGAGGTCGAGGGACCGGGCGACGACCGCCTTGTCGTAGTCCTTCACGAGGTCGCCCACGACCCGGGAGACGTCGCCCTTGCGGAAGGCCGAGTCGGCCGCCACGAACGGGAACGCCATGGAGGGCGGGAGCACCTCGGCGAACCGGAGGCGACCCAGCGAGGTCTCGACGAGCACGCGCTCCCCGTCCCGACGCACCACCGGGCTGCCGGCGCCGTCGGGGTTCGGAACCCACTCGCCCTTCGCGTCGTCCCAGGCCTCACGCGCCGGGAACAGGTCGGCCGGGAAGCGCTCGGCGCTCACGCGGGCCCGCAGCGGACGGTGGAGGTTGACCCCCGGGAGGCCGTCGGCGCCCCGCTGGTCGTAGGCCATGATCGCCTCGTCGAGCGACGCGAACACGAGCCGCTCCTCGGGCGCGAGCGAGTCGAAGGTCCGGATCGCACCGGCCGCGTCGGTCTCGAGCACCGTGAGGTAGTAGGCGCCGATGATCATGTCCTGGCTGGGCACGGCGATCGGGTTGCCGTGGGCCGGGGAGAGCACGTTGTGCGCCGAGAGCATGAGCAGGCGCGCCTCGGCCTGGGCCTCCGCGCTCAGCGGGAGGTGCACGGCCATCTGGTCACCGTCGAAGTCGGCGTTGAACGCCGCGCACACGAGCGGGTGGATCTGGATCGCCTTGCCCTCGACCAGCACCGGCTCGAACGCCTGGATGCCGAGGCGGTGGAGCGTGGGGGCGCGGTTCAGGAACACCGGGTGCTCCATGATCACGTCCTCGAGCACGTCCCAGACCTGGGGACGGGCCCGCTCGACCATGCGCTTGGCGGACTTGATGTTCTGGGCGTACTCGAGATCGACGAGCCGCTTCATGACGAACGGCTTGAAGAGCTCGAGCGCCATCAGCTTGGGGAGGCCGCACTGCTGGAGACGGAGCGTCGGGCCGGCCGGTCAACAACCCGAAGGCCATGGTCCTCGACGTCATCCCGGTGATCCCCCCGGACCTCCGGCCGATGGTGCAGCTGGACGGCGGGCGCTTCGCGACCTCCGACCTCAACGACCTCTACCGCAGGGTGATCAACCGCAACAACCGGCTCCGCCGCCTGCTCGACCTCGGCGCGCCCGAGATCATCATCAACAACGAGAAGCGCATGCTGCAGGAGGCCGCGGACGCCCTGTTCGACAACGGCCGCCGCGGACGCCCCGTCACGGGACCCGGCAACCGCCCGCTCAAGTCGCTGTCCGACATGCTGAAGGGCAAGCAGGGCCGGTTCCGCCAGAACCTGCTCGGCAAGCGCGTCGACTACTCGGGCCGGCCACGATGACCGAGCGGCCCGAGTAG
>JBEAXD010000079.1:0-7146 GCA_041159995.1 Actinomycetota bacterium
CGTGCCCGCGAGGTGCGGCTCATCGGGGCAGCAGGGGAGCAGTTGGGCACCGTCCCGCTCCCGGAAGCGCTGAAGATCGCTCGGGAGTCCGAGCTCGACCTCGTCGAGGTCGCCCCGAACGCCGCGCCGCCGGTGTGCAAGATCATGGACTTCGGCCGCTGGCAGTACGAGCAGGAGCAGCGCCGCAAGGAGTCGCGCAAGAAGGCCACGAACGTCGTCATCAAGGAGATGAAGTTCCGGCCGAAGATCGACGACCACGACTACACGACCAAGATGAAGCACGTCCAGCGGTTCCTGGGCGAGGGCAACAAGGTCAAGCTCACGATCATGTTCCGTGGTCGGGAGATGGCCCACCCCGAACTGGGGCGCAAGATCCTCGACCAGATCGCGATCGACGTCGCCGACTTCGCCATCGTGGAGTCCGCCCCCCGTCAGGACGGGCGCAACATGACCATGGTGCTGCACCCGACCAAGAAGCCGGGCAAGCCCAAGGCCAACAAGCACGAGGACACCACCCCGGACGCGGTCCGGGGGGTCGAGACCGCACCGGAGCCCGCTCCGGAGGCGGAGAGCACAGGAGCCTGAGGCGATGCCGAAGATGAAGACGCACCGCGGTGCGGCGAAGCGGTTCAAGATCACCGGCACCGGCAAGATCCGCCGGCGCAAGGCGAATCGCGCCCACCTCCTGGAGTCGAAGCCGACCACCCGCACCCGTCGTCTCGCCCGTGGGGCCGAGGTGACCGGTGGCGACAAGAAGCACGTCGAGCGCCTGCTCGGCCGCGCCTAGGAGAAGAGCAATGGCACGAGTCAAGCGCGCCGTCAACGGCAAGAAGCACCGCCGCGCCGTCCTGGAGCAGGCCTCCGGGTACCGCGGGGCCAAGAGCCGCCACTTCCGCAAGGCCAACGAGCAGGTCATGCGCTCGGGCGAGTACGCGTTCCGCGACCGGCGCGTGCGCAAGGGCGACTTCCGCAAGCTGTGGATCATCCGCATCAATGCGGCCTGCCGGCTCCACGACATGTCCTACTCGCAGTTCATCGCCGGGCTGAAGGCGGCCGAGGTCGAGGTGGATCGCAAGGTCCTCGCCGATCTGGCCGTCCGCGACGACGCCGCCTTCGGTGCGCTCGTCGAGACCGCCCGCGAGGCACTCGCCGCCGCCTGACTCGGCACTTGACGGGGGCGGGCGGCATGCAGGCCGGGCTCGCCGCTCGGCATCCGGAGGTCCAGGCGCTCAAGGCGATGCTGCGCGAGCGCGCGGCACGCGCCGAGGCCGGGATGTGCGTCATCGAGGGCCCGCGGGCGCTCGAGGGCGCGCTCGATCGTGGCGCGGGCGTCGTGGCCGTCTACCTCGGTGAGGGCGCGGCGCGCGCGTTCGCGCCACTCGTCGCCCGGGCCGAGGCCGCCGGCATCCGCGTCGAGCAGTTGAGGGACGGCGTCCTCGACAAGATCGGCACGGTGCGCGCGCCCCAGCCCGTGCTCGCGTCCTGCCGCACGCCGCGCGACGCGTCGCTCGACGATCTCGCGGCCGACGGCATGGTGCTCGTCACGTGCGGTGTCGCCGATCCCGGCAACCTCGGCACGCTGCTGCGGAGCGCCGAGGCCGCCGGAGCGGCAGGGGTAGTGTCCTGCGGCGGCGGCGTCGATCCCTGGAACCCGAAGGTGGTCCGGGCCTCGGCGGGCGCCGTGTTCGGTGTCCCGATGGTGGAGGAGGACGACCCGGTGCAGGTGCTCGAGCGACTCGGCGCACGCGGCGTGCGCCGCCTCGGCACCGTGGCTCGTGGCGGGGACAGCCCCGAGCGGGCCGGGCTCACCGGTGGCGTAGCCCTCATACTCGGCAACGAGGCCCACGGCCTCCCCGACGACGTGACGGCCATCCTCGACGGCAACGTCACGATCCCGATGGCCGGGCGCGCCGAGAGCCTCAACGTCGCCGTGGCCGGGAGCGTCCTGCTGTTCGAGGGGGCGCGCCAGCGCGCGGAGGGGGACCGGTGAACCTCGAGGAGGCGAAGGCGATCCTCACGCAGGCGCAGGCGGACGCCGAGGCGACCCTCGCCACGGCCGATTCGCTCGCCGCGGTCGACGAGGTCGAGCGCACGTACATCGGCAAGAAGTCCGTCGTCACGAGCGTCAACGAGGCGATCAAGGGCTTCGACTCGGCCGACCGACCGGAGGCCGGCAAGGCGATCGGCGCGTACCGCGCCGCGGTCATCGGGGCGATCGCCGCACGGCGCGACTCGCTCGCGGTCGGTGAGGCCGCCGAGCGCATCGAGCGCGAGCGCCTCGACCTCACGCTCGGCGCCCGCGGGCCCGAGCGCGGCCACCTCCACCTCATCACCCAGGTCCAGCGCGAACTCGAGGACGTCTTCGTCGGCCTCGGCTTCCAGGTCGCGGAGGGCCCCGAGGTCGAGACCGACTGGTACAACTTCGAGGCCCTGAACTTCCCGCCCGGCCACCCGGCCCGCGCGATGCAGGACACCCTCTACGTCGACCTCGGTGAGCAGGAGCAGGTGCTGCTCCGCACGCACACCTCCCCGGTGCAGATCCGGGTGATGGAGCAGCGCACCCCGCCGATCTACACGATCATGCCGGGGCGCGTGTACCGGCGCGACACCCTCGACGCCCGCCACTCGCCCGTGTTCCACCAGATCGAGGGCCTCGTCGTCGACGAGGGCATCACGCTCGGCGATCTCTTCGGCACGATCGATGCGTTCACCCGCGCGTACTTCGGACCGTCGATCACCGCGCGGTTCCTGCCGTCGTTCTTCCCGTTCACGGAGCCGTCCGCGGAGTTCTCGGTCACCTGCATCTTCTGTGAGGGCTCGGGCTGCACGGTCTGCTCGCGCACGGGCTGGATCGAGCTCGGCGGCTGCGGCATGGTCGACCCCAACGTGTTCCGCTCGGTCGGCTACGACCCCGAGCAGGTGTCGGGCTTCGCGTTCGGCTTCGGCATGGAGCGCATGGCCCAGATCCGATTCGGCGTCGACCACGTCAAGGCGTTCTTCGACGACGACATCCGCTTCCTCCGGCAGTTCTAGAGGCCATCGATGCGCGCGCCCCTCTCCTGGATCCGAGACTTCACGCCGCTGCCCGACGACGTGGCGGCGATCACCGACGCGCTCAACCACCTCGGCCTCGAGGTCGAGGGGGTCGAGGAGCCCGGTGCCGAGATCAACGGCGTCGTGGTCGCGCGCGTCCTCGAGGTGCATCCGCACCCGGACGCCGACAAGCTCCGTCTCGTCGACATCGAGTTCGGCGTGGGGGAGACCCGCGTCGTGTGCGGTGCCCCCAACGTCGCCGCCGGCATGCTCGTGGCCTACGCGGGTTCGGGGGCCACGCTGCCCGGCGGGTTCATGCTCGAGCCCCGCACGATCCGCGGCGTCGTCTCCGACGGCATGCTCTGCAGCACGCGGGAGCTCGGCCTCGGAGACGACCACGGCGGGATCATGGATCTCGACGCCGCGCTCGAGCCCGGCACCGACATCTGCGAGGCGCTCGGCCTCGACGATGCGGTGTTCGAACTGTCGATCACCCCGAACCGTCCCGACGCCATGAGCATCGTGGGCATCGCCCGCGACCTCGCCGCCCACTTCGGCCTCCCGTTCACGCCGACCCCGGGCGCCGAGTTCGACGCGGGCGACGGTGCGGTGCCGGTCGAGATCGTGGATGCCGAGGGCTGCCCGCGCTTCACCGCCCGCGCCCTCTCGGTGCGTCTCGGACCGGCGCCCGACTGGATGCAGCGACGACTCACGCTCGCCGGCATGCGCCCGATCTCGAACGTCGTCGACATCACGAACTACGTGCTCCTCGAGCGGGGCCAGCCCCTCCACGCCTTCGATCGGCACCGCCTCCCCGGCGGTGGTCTGCGAGTCCGGCGCGCGGGCGAGGGCGAGACCATCGAGACCCTCGACGGCGTGGAGCGCGCGCTCACGGCGGCCGACCTGCTCGTGTGCGGCACCGACGACGTGCCCCAGGCCATCGCCGGCGTCATGGGCGGCGCGGCGGCCGAGGTCGGCGACGACACCACCGAGATCGTCCTCGAGGCCGCGTACTTCGACCCGATGACCATCTCGCGCACCTCCAAGCGGCTGGGGCTGCGCAGCGAGTCGAGCGCCCGCTTCGAGCGCGGCATCGATCCGAACGGCGTCCTCGCCGGCTCCGACCGCGCGGTCGAACTCCTCGTCGAGCACGCGGACGCCCGGGTGCTCACCGGCGTCGTCGACGCGTACCCCACACCGATCGTGCCGCCGCGGGTGACCGTGCGCACTGATCGCGTGAATCGGATCCTCGGCACCTCGCTCGGAACCGCCGAGGTCGTCGCGCTCCTCGCTCCGCTCGGCGTCGAGTGCGAGGCCGACGGTCCCGACGCCACCACCGCGGTCGTCCCGACGTTCCGGCCCGACATCGAGCGGGAGATCGACCTCATCGAGGAGGTCGCCCGGCGCCTCGGTCTCGACGCGATCCCGCGCACGCTCCCGTCGAACCCCGACCACGTCGGTGGGCTCACGGCCGCGCAGGCCCAGCGGCGCCTCGTCGCCGACGCGCTCGTCGGTGCGGGCTGCTCGGAGGCGTACACGCTCTCCCTGCTCGCCGAGCCGCTCGTCGCCCCGTTCGGGTACGCCGCGGTCGACACCGTCACACTCACGAACCCGCTGCGGGCCGAGGAGTCGGTGCTGCGGCCCGCGGTCCTCCCCGGTCTGCTCGGCGCGGTCGCGTTCAACGCGGCCCAGGGCAACGCCGACGTGGCGCTCTTCGAGACCGGGCACGTGTTCCGACGGCCCGTCGACGCCGTGCTCCAGCCCGACGAGCGCGACCACGTGGCGATCACGATCGCCGGCACCCGTGCCGGTCGTCCGCACGAGGCCGACCGACCCGTCGACGTGTACGACGCGATCCGAGCGGTGGACGCCATCACCGACGCACTCCGACTCGCCGACGTCCGCCTCGAGGCCGCCGCCACGCCCGGGCTCCACGCCGGCCGCACCGCCGCGGTGATCGTCGACGGCACCGTCGTCGGCCACGTCGGTGAGGTCGACCGCGACGCACTCGCGGTCCACGGCCTCACCGGTCCGGTCGTCGCGGCCGAGCTGGACCTCGGGGCGCTGCTCGGGGCGACCCGTCTCGCGCGGCGCTACTCGCCACCGTCGCGATTCCCGGCGAGTGGCGTGGACCTCGCCTTCGTGCTCGACGATGCCGTGCCCGCCGCCGCGGTCCTCGCCACGCTGCGCACCGCGGCCGGCGACCTGCTCGAGGACGTCCGCATCTTCGACGTGTTCCGCTCCGAAGCCCTGGGGGAGGGACGCCGCAGCGTCGCCTTCGCCCTCCGGTTCCGCAGCCCCGAACGCACCCTCACCGACGCCGAGGTGGGCGAGGCCCGCACCGCCTGCATCGACGCGGTGACCAGGGCCCACGCCGCCGAGCTGCGCTGATCCCGGCGCCCGGCGGGGCTCGGCGAGGATGGTCCCGCAATAGTATGCAGCGCGGTGTATAGTGCCCCGCATGTCCTTCCAGATCGGGGTCGTCGGGGGCTCGGGCTACACGGGTGCCGAGCTCCTGCGTCTCCTCCACGCTCATCCCGAGGCCGAGGTCGTCCTCGCGACCGGCGACGCCAACGCCGGGGTCCCGGTCGCGTCCCTGTACCCGTCGCTGGCCGCGGCCTACCCGGACCTCGTCTACGCGCCGGTCGACCCCTCGGCGATGGCCGGCCTCGACCTCGTGTTCGTGGCCCTGCCGCACGGCGCGTCCCAGACGGTCATCCCGGGACTCGTGGAGAGGGTGCCCCACGTGGTCGACCTCGGCGCCGACTTCCGCCTCGCACCCGCGGTCTACGAGGCTTGGTACGGCGAGGAGCACACGGCGCCGGAACTCCAGCCCCGGTTCGCGTTCGGCCTCCCGGAGGTGTTCCGGTCCGAGGTGCTGGCCAAGGACCACGTGGCGTCGCCCGGGTGCTACCCGACGGTGAGCAGCCTCACGCTCGCCCCGCTGCTCGCCGACGGCCTCGTCGCCCACGACGGGATCCTCGTGGACGCGATGTCGGGCGTGTCCGGCGCCGGCCGGGGCGCCAAGGTCACCTCGCTGTTCAGCGAGGTCGACGAGACGATCGCGGCCTACGGCCTGCTCGGCCATCGGCACACCGCGGAGATGGAGCACGTGCTCGGCCACGTCGCTGGTGGGCCGGTGCAGGTGCTCTTCACGCCCCACCTGGCGCCGATGATCCGGGGCATCCACGCGACCGCGCACGCGACGCCGGTCGTCGGCGGACTCTCCACCGAGTCGCTGCTCGCCCGGTACCGGGCGTACTACGCGGAGGAACCGTTCGTGGTCGTCACGGACGAGCCGCCGACGACGAAGGCCTGCACCGGGGCGAACACCGTCCAGATCACGGTGCGGTACGACGCCCGGACGAACCGGGTGCTTGCGCTCGGTGTCATGGACAATCTCGTGAAGGGTGCCTCCGGGCAGGCGATCCAGAACGCGAACCTCCTCCTCGGCCTGCCGGAGACCACCGGTCTCCCCGTCACGGGACTCATGCCATGAGCATCACCGCCGCCCAGGGTTTCGAGGCGGGGGGAGCGGCCATCGGCATCAAGCCGAGCGGTGCCCCCGACCTCGCCATCGTGGTCACCGCCGACCGTCGACCCGTCCCGGCGGCCGGAGTGTTCACCACCAACCTCGCGACCGCGGCGCCGGTGCTCGTGAGCCGGGCCCATCTCGCCGACGGTCACGCCGCGGGTGTCGTGCTCTCGTCGGGCAACGCGAACGCTGCGACCGGCGCCCGCGGCCGGGCCGACGCCACGCGTATGTGCGAACTCGCCGCCTCGGCGTTCGGGCTGGCGGCGAGCGACTTCCTCGTCTGCTCGACCGGGCTCATCGGCTACACGATGCCGATGGACGTGCTCGAGGCGGGTGTTCCGACCGTGGCCTCGCACCTCAACGGCGCTGCGGCCGCAGCCGACGCGCTCCTGACCACCGACACCGTGCGCAAGGAGGCCGTCGCCGCGGTCGGTACGAGCGGTGCGGTGGTGGGCGGCATGGCGAAGGGGGCGGCGATGCTCGCCCCGGCCATGGCCACGATGCTGGCGGTGCTGACCACGGATGCGAACGCCACGCCGTACGTGCTCGAACGGGCGCTCACCGTTGCGGTGTCGAAG
>JBEAXD010000199.1:0-7579 GCA_041159995.1 Actinomycetota bacterium
TCAAGGCCTTCAAGGACACCGTCGCCTCGGGCAAGGTGCCGGCCGCCAAGAAGCCGGCCGTCAAGAAGGCGGCCAAGAAGGCTCCGGCCAAGAAGGCCGCCGCCAAGCGCCCCGCCGCCAAGAAGGCCGCGAAGAAGACGGTCAAGAAGGCTGCGAAGCGCCGCTAGTCGCACCGGCCGGCATCGCCGGCCGCCGTACGTGCACCACGCGAGGGGAGGCCGATGGCCTCCCCTCGTCGCGTCGGGACGCGCCGCAGGAGGCGACCTGCGCGAGGATGCCCGCCCATGGGACTCCTCGACGGACAACTCGCGATCGTGACCGGTGGTGCGGCCGGCATCGGGCGTGCCACGGCTGAGCGCTTCGCAGCGGAGGGCGCGCGCGTCGCGGTGCTCGACATCGACGGTGAGGGTGCGGCTGCGGTCGCCACTGCGATCGACGGCGTCCCGATCGTCGCCGACGTCGCGGATCCGGATGCGTGCGCATCCGCCGTGTCGGAGGCCACGGACGCGCTCGGGGGCCTGTCGATCCTCGTGAACAACGCGGGGATCGGCGCGGCGATGCCGCTGCACCTGTACTCGGATGCGGACTGGCGTCGGATCATCGGGGTGAACCTCGACGGCACCTTCCACGCCACGAGGGCGGCGATCCCCCACCTCAAGGACGCGCGGGGGTGCATCGTCAACGTCGCATCGCTCACCGGGGTGCGGCCGACGCGATTCGAGAGTCCGTACTCGGCGGCGAAGGCCGGCGTGATCTCGCTCACGATGGCCGCGGCGCTCGAGTACGCCCCGGCCATCCGCGTCAACTGCGTGTCGCCGGGTTTCATCGATACGAACCTCACCGCGATCGTGCTGGCCGACCCCGAGCGCCGGGCCGTGGTCGAGGAGGCCACGCCGCTCGAGCGGATCGGCACGGCCGCCGACGTCGCGAACGTCATCACGTTCCTCGCCTCTCCGCAGGCGGCGTACGTGACCGGCCAGAACATCGTGGTCGACGGGGGCTCGGCGCTGCCGAACAGCCAGGCCGACGCGATCCTGCAGTCCTTCGTGGGCCGGAAGCGGTCCTGATGCGGTCGGGTTCCCACGTCCTCGTGACCGGTGCGACCGGTCAGGTCGCGTTCCCCGTGGTCCTCGGCCTCGCCGCCGACCATCGGGTGACCGCCATCGCCCGGTTCCGCGACGGGGCGAAGCGGGCCGCGCTCGAGGCCGCCGGGGTCACCTGCGTCGAGGTGGACCTCGCCCGGCCCGATCTGCGGGTCGTGCCGCAGGACGTGGACCATCTCGCGAACTTCGCGGTGGTGAAGAGTGGCCGCTGGGACCTCGACCTCAACGCGAACGCCGAGGCGCTCGGCCTGCTCCTCGAACACGTGCGCCCCGGATCGTTCCTGCACTGCTCGTCGACCGGGGTGTACCAACCCGCAGGTGCGCACCGACTCGTCGAGACCGATCCGCTCGGCGACAACCACCGTCCGATCATGGAGACCTACTCGATCTCGAAGATCGCGGCCGAGGTGATGGCGCGGTACGCGGCACGGCAGTGGGGGATCCGCACCACCATCGCCCGGCTCAACGTGCCCTACGGCGACGAGGGCGGATGGCCCGCGTTCCACCTCGCGATGCTGCGCGCCGGTCAGCCGGTCCCGGTGCACCCGGAGCGGCCGAACCTGTTCAATCCCATCCACCACGAGGACATCGTGCGCATGGTGCCGGCCCTGCTCGACGCCGCGACGACGCCGGCGACCGTCGTGAACTGGGGCGGGGTCGAGCAGGTCGCGCTCGAGGAGTGGTGCGAGGTGCTCGCCGAAGCCGCCGGGGTGGAGGCGACCTTCGTCGAGACGGAGGCCACCATCGGTGGCGTCACGATCGACCCGAGTCGGATGGTCGACCTCATCGGTCCGACACGGGTCGACTGGCGTGACGGAATGCGCCGTCTCGTCGAGGCCCACCCGGTCTGAGGCGTCAGACCGCCCGGGGCCGGACGCCGTACCGGGCCCGAACGGCCTCGAGCGGTTCATCGATCAGGGCGAGGTGGTCGCCCAGGCCGAAGTCCGCGATGCACGCCGCGCCGCGGGCGAACGCATCGGCGAGTTCCTCGGGCGCGCCGGCACGGCCGAGTGCGCCGACGACCGGCTCGATGCCGGGGAAGGGGAGCGCGCCGGCCTCGCTCAGGAGGAGCGCCGCCATCAGGGATGAGAAGTGGTGCTCGAACCCCGATGCGGCGAGGAGCATCGCCTGCAGCGCGATCTCGTCGGGCGGCGAGGTGTCGTACCCGGCGATCACGTGATCGATGTCGTGGGTGAGGAGACTGATGCCGGCCGGACCCTCGCCCGTACCGGGCAGCGGGAAGCCCCACCGCTCGTAGAACGCGATCACCTCGGCACCGAGGGTGCCCGGTGCGCACCGACGCATGCGTGCGAACACCTCGACCGCCGCCTCGGCCTCGCGGTCGGTACCGACGATCGACTCCAGTGCGGGTTCGTACGCGGGCGTCTCGGCCAGCCGTCCGTAGTCGGCCATGACCCGGTCGATCGAGCCGATGAGGACGTCGTGCGCCGCCTCGAGCCAACCGCCCTCGGCGCCGAGCGCGGCGGCGTACGCCTCGGTGTGCGCCGCCTGCGCCGGATCGGCGGGGTGCCGACACAGCTCCACGACGATGAGGAGATCGAGCGCCCGCGATCGGTCCTCGGGCGGCACCGCGGCCGCCAGGCCCGCGGGGTCGAGCGGCTCGAGCGCGTCGGTCGACGTCTCGAGACCGAAGTATCCGTGGATGAGGCAGTCGATGATCCGGCGCTGCTCCTCCGTGGGACCGGCACCGACGGTGGCGGACCCGAGGAGTCCGCGGACGATGGCGAGTTCGTGCTGCACGGACGCCGAACCTAATCCGCGCCGAGCGGGCGAACCCGGCCCGAGGGTCGCTCAGTCGTGGCGCTCGTACCGCCAACCCGCGTCGACCATCCAGAGGCGGTGGCGCGGGCCGGGTGCGCCGGCGTCGCCGGACCCGTAGCCCGCATCGCCGTGCCACATCGCGACGACGCCGCCGTCGTCGGTCAACGCGGCCCGGGTCGTGAAGCGCTCGGGTTCGGCCGCGGCCGCTGCGGCGAGCGCCCCCGCGGTGTCGGCGTGCGCCGCCAGCGTGTGCAGGGTCACCCAGGTCGGGGGCGCGAGTTCGATGTCGCCCGCGTCGCGACGCGCGATCGTGTCGACGGGTCGGGCCCAGGTGTGCTCGGTGATCTCGCCACCATCGACCGTGACCGTGCCCTCGGGCGCCGCAGCGAGGAAGAACCAGGTCGCGAACCGTTTCGGTGTCTGCGGCGGGGGCTCCCAGTGCGCGAGGGTGACCAGCGCAGCGGGATCCACGTCGAGGTCGGCCTCCTCGGCCGCCTCCCGCGCCGCGGCGCGTCGGGCCGCCCCGTGCACGTCGTCGGGGGCCAGGCCCTCACGGTCGCCGTCATCGACGCGTCCGCCCGGGAACACCCACAGCCCGCCGGCGAAGGCCAACTTCGAGGCGCGGCGCAGCATGAGCGTCTCGAGGCCGTCCGCCGAGTCGCGCAGCAGGACCACCGTCGCCGCGGGCACCGCGACCCGTGGTTCGCCGACTCGTCCGCCCTGCGCGGCCCAGCGTTCGAAGCGCCGGCGCTCGGCGGCGCTCGGATCGACGGGGCCGAGACCTCGGCCGGGGTCGCCCTGTGGTTCGTCGCTCACATCGAGGTGATGACGCTGCGCAGCACCTCGCCGCGCTGCATCGCGCCGAACGCCTCGTTGACGCCGTCGAGCGCGATGGTCTGCGAGACCATGGAGCCGACATCGAGTCGTCCGGTCTCGATGAGGGAGATGAAGCGCGGGAAGTCTCGGCGCACCTGCGCCGATCCGTACACGCAGCCGTGGAGGTGCTTCTCGTCGTAGAACAGCGGGAAACCGGGGAGTGTCACCATCGAGTCGGTCCGCGGCATGCCGACCACGACGACGTGGCCGCCGCGCCGGGCCGTCATGTAGGCCTGGACGATGGTCTCCGGGAGTCCGATGACCTCGAACGCGTAGTCGACCCCGATCCCGCCGGTCGCGGCCATGATCTGCGCGGTCGGGTCGCCCGCGCCGGGGTCGACGAGGTCGGTCGCCCCGAAGGCGGTGGCTGCGGTGCGCTTCATCTCCACCGGGTCGATCGCGAAGATCCGCGACGCCCCGGCGATGCGGGCCCCCTGGATGACCGCCTGGCCGACGCCGCCGCAGCCGATGACGGCCACGGTGCTGCCGGGCCGCACCTGCGCGGTGTTGAGCGCCGCGCCCACCCCGGTGGTGACGCCACATCCGATGAGGGCGAGCTGCTCGTCGGGGAGGTCGGTGTCGACCCGCACCATCGACGCCTCGTGCGCGAGCACCTGCTCGGCGAAGGTGCCGAGACCGGTCACGCCGGAGCACGCAGTGCCGTCGTGACGGTGGGCCTTCGCCGAGAGGCTCAGCTCGAACATCCGACCGCACAGGTTCGACTGATCGTTGAGACACCAGAAGCAGGTGCCGCAGGCCGGCACGAAGGATGCGACGACACGGTCGCCGACCTTGACGCGGGTCACCTCGCTGCCGACCCACTCGACCACGCCGGCTCCCTCGTGCCCGAGGATGGCGGGCGGCGGCAGCGGCACCGTGCCGTTCATGAACGACAGGTCGGAATGGCACACGCCGCTGGCCCCGATGTTCACGATGACGTCCGAGGGCCCCGGCTCGGCGAGCGTGACCTCCTCGACGACGAGGGGTCGGTCGACCTCGGTGAAGATCGCGGCGCGCATGTGGTTCCCCCTGGGGTCGTCCGGCGCCCGCTCGAGGGCCCCGTGGTGGGTGCGAACCTAGCCCCGGGGGTGGGGCCGGGTCACTCGATGCCGGCGGCCCGCCGGGCCTTGAGGTAGCGGCCCACCATCACGCCGAACTCGTTCGGGTTGTAGATGTCCTCCTCGTAGGACCACTGCCCGTTCCCGGCGTAGTGCAGCATCGTCCAGTTGATCTCCTGGTACACCTCGCCGTCGCCGAGCGGCTTGAAGCGGTTCCAGATGGCGCAGAGGAGCCATCCGCGCTCCTCGTCGATCATCGTCCACTCGGCCGGGAACTCGGTCATCTCGTTGTTCGGGAACTCGGCCATCGTGGCGGTGATCCAGGCGAGGATCTCGGCCCGACCGGTGAACCGGCCGTAGTGGTGCTCGTAGTAGGTGGCGTCCTCGGTGAAGCACTCCGACCACGGGACCCAGTCCCCGGTGGCACCGCCGTGGGCCGCGGTCTCGTTGAAGTGGCGGAACGCCGCCTCCATCTCGCTCCGGCTGTACGCCATGGTTCCCCCGCTGGTCTCGGTCCGGTCCGGGTCGGCCCCGGTGGTCGTCGGAGGCTAGGCGCGGATCAGGCGGGCTCGCCCACGAACCGGTACCCGACCCCGCGCACGGTGTGCACGTAGCGCGGCTCCTTCGGGTCGTCGCCGAGCTTGCGGCGCAGCGAGGACATGTGGACGTCGAGGACGTGGTCATCGCCGAACCAGTCGTCGCCCCAGATCCGCTGCACGAGTTCGGTGCGGGTCAGCACGGTGCGCGGCGTGCCGGTGAGGACCTCGAGGAGGTCGAACTCGGTGCGGGTGAGTTCGATGGGGTCGCCGCCGACGCGCACCTCCCGGGTCCCGACGTCGACGCTGAGCCCGTCGAAGGTCCGGGTGCCGGTCTCCCGTTCGGCCCCTCGGGGACGGCGCAGCATCGCCCGCGCGCGGGCCACGAGCTCACGCGGCGAGAACGGCTTGGTGACGTAGTCGTCGGCGCCGATCGCGAGGCCGACGAGCTTGTCGGCCTCATCGGCCCGGGCGGTGAGCATGATGACGTAGGCGCGCGAGAACTCGCGGAGCCGACGGCAGGTCTCGATGCCGTCGATGCCGGGCATCATCAGGTCGAGCACGACCAGGTCCGGCTCATCCTCCCGGGCCAGCGTCAGCGCCTGATCACCGGTCCCGGCCTCCCGGACCTCGAAGCCGTCGCGGCGCAGGGCACTGGCGACGAGTTGGAGGATCTCGGGGGAGTCGTCGACGACGAGTGCCGTCGGGTTGGCCTCACTCATGGCCCGGTACTGTAGGCGCGAGCGGAGGGGATCTGGACCTCCTGCTGAGAAGTTCCAGACCCGACCCGAAGGCCCGCCGGCGGCCGATCGGTCCCGGGAGCCCGGGCCCGTACGATGCGGGCCATGCCACGCACCGTGCGGGCCCTGCGGGTCCACGAACTGGGCGAACCGGCGGCGGTGCTCCGCCTCGAGGACCTCCCGGAACCCGACCCCGGCCCGGGCGCGGTCCGGATCGAGGTCGCGGCCGGAGCCCTCAACTTCCCGGACGTGCTCATCTGCCGCGGCGGGTACCAGGTCCGTCCGCCGCTCCCCTTCACGCCGGGCGCCGAGGTCGCCGGCACGGTGACGGCGCTCGGCGAAGGGGTCGATCCGGCACTCCTCGGCCGACGGGTCATCGCAGTGCCGGACTTCGGTCCCGGCGGGTTCACCGAGGTGACCCTCGCCCGGGCCGCCCAGGTCTTCCCGATCCCGGACTCCCTGCCGGACGCCGAGGCGGCCGCGCTCCACGTCACCTACCAGACCGGGCACCTCGCGCTGCACCGCCGGGCCGCCATCCGGCCCGGGGAGACGCTCCTCGTGCACGCCGGTGCCGGCGGGGTCGGGTCGGCGGCGATCCAGTTGGGCCTCGCGGCCGGTGCCCGGGTGCTCGCGACCGCCGGCGGCCCCGAGAAGTGCGAGATCGTCCGTCGCCTCGGGGCCGAACTCGCGATCGACTATCGAGCCGAGGACTTCGTGGAGGTCGTGAAGGCGGCGACCGACGGCGCGGGGGCAGACGTGATCTTCGACCCGGTGGGCGGCGACACCTTCGACCGCTCCCGCAGGTGCATCGCGTTCGAGGGGCGACTGCTCGTCATCGGGTTCACGAGCGGGCGGATCCCGGAGGCCCCGGCGAACCACGCGCTGGTCAAGAACTACTCGGTGGTCGGGGTGCACTGGGGTCTCTACAACACGAAGGATCCGGATCGGGTGCACGCGATCCACGCCGAACTCGTGGACCTGCACGCCCGTGGCGCGATCCGTCCCCAGGTGTCCGAGACCATCGGGCTCGAGGAGGTCCCGGCCGCGCTCGGGCGACTCGCGACCCGGGGGACCACCGGCAAGGTCGTCTGGACGCGCTGAGCCGCCCGCAGCCTGCCCGGTCCGGAATCGGTTGGCCCGGACCGTGCGGATCGGGCAGCATCTCTGATCCCCTATGCCGACGATGACCGCCCGCCTCATCCCCGACGGTGACCAGCACGCGCTGCTCGCCGCGACCCTCGAGCGCCTCAACAAGGCCTGCAACGCGGCGCGCGTGCGCGCCCTCGAGGAGGGGGTCCGCTCCGGCGCGCCCCTCCGGGCGATCGTGAAGGAGGAGCTCGAACGGTTCAAGATGCCGGCGGCCTACAACGCCCCCGGGGCGCAGCGGGTCGAGGCCTCCCTCACCCGGCAGAAGTTCGGGACGTACCAGTCGGTCACGCTGCCCGCGAGCGCGGTGAAGTGGTCGGGTACCGATCGGGTGAGCC
>JBEAXD010000085.1:0-8548 GCA_041159995.1 Actinomycetota bacterium
TGCCGGTGCCGTGCTCTGCGACCTTGACGAGCCCGTCGGGGCCGGGCAGGCCGTAGACCTCGGGCTCGAGTCGGTGGCACCAGCACGGCCACGGTGCCGCGGTGCGGGCTGGCGGGTGACGACCAGCGACGGCGTGCTGGACGCCGACGTCCTCGTGGTGACGACGGCCGGGTGGACCGGCGACCTGCTCGGCCCGATGCTCAGCGCCGTCGTGGAGCTGCCGCCGATCAGCGTCACCACCGAGGTGGCGGCGTACTTCCGGCCCCGCACCGCGGCACCGTGGCCGTGCTGGTGCCACCGACTCGAGCCCGAGGTCTACGGCCTGCCCGGCCCCGACGGGCTCGTCAAGGTCGCAGAGCACGGCACCGGCACCGCCACCCACCCCGACGCGCGCAGTTTCGACCCGCCACCCGCCACGATCTCCCGGCTCGAGGAGTACGCGGCCCGCTGGCTGCCCGGCGTCGAACCGGTGGCGGAGCGCACGACCACCTGCCTGTACGCGTCGACCCCGACCGACGATTTCGTCCTCGAACGGTCCGGATCCTTCGTCCTCGGCGTCGGCCTCGGCGGCCACGGGTTCAAGTTCGGTCCGGCGATCGGCGACCGGCTCGCCGACCTCGCCGAACGGGCGCTCGGTCGGTGAGCCGGGTCCGGCGTCTCCACGACGCGACGTTCCGGTCGTTCCGCACCCGCAACTTCCGCCTGTTCTTCGGCGGGCAGATCGTCTCGCAGATCGGCAACTGGATGACGCTCGTCGTCCAGACCCTCCTCGTCCTCCACCTCACCGACTCCGGGGTGGCCCTCGGCATCCTCGCGGCCGCCCAGTTCGGCCCGATCCTCGTCCTCGGCCCGTGGGCCGGCCTCATCGCGGACCGTTCGGACAAGCGGCGCCTCCTCATGGCGGTCCAGGTGGTCGCGATGGCCCAGTCCTTCGCGCTCGCTGCGCTCGCCTTCCTCGCCGATCCCCCGATCCTCGGCATCTACGCGGTGGCGCTGCTCGGCGGGCTGACGGTCGCGTTCGACAATCCGGCCCGCCGTGCGTTCGTCACCGAGATGGTCCCCCACGACGACATCCCGAACGCGGTCAGCCTCAACTCCGCCCTCATGACCGGCTCCCGCATCGTCGGTCCGGCGCTCGCCGGTCTCGCGGTGACGACGGTCGGCTACGGCTGGGCGTTCATCGCCGACGGGTTGTCCTACGTGGCCGTGCTCGTCGCCTTCGGCCTCATGCGGCCGGACGAACTCCACCGAGCCGAGCCGACGCCGCGGGGTCGGGGGCAGGTGCGCGAGGGATTCCGGTACGCGCGGGCGAATCGCGACCTGTGGGTACCGCTCGTCATGATGGCGTTCGTCGGCACCCTGTCGTACAACTTCCAGGTCGTGTTCCCGCTCTTCGCGACCCGAGACCTCGGCGGCTCGGACGCCACCTTCACCGTGCTGTTCTCGGTGATGAGCGTCGGCGCGCTCATCGGCGCGCTGGCCGTGGCGCGCCGGACACGGATCTCCCTCCGGACGGTGGCACTCACCTCCCTCGCGTTCGGCGCGCCGATGGCGGTCATGGTCTTCGTCCCGAACCTCGCGCTCGCGCTGCCCGTGGCCTTCATCGTCGGACTCGGGAGCATCTCGTTCCTCACCGCGTCGACCGCGATCGTCCAGACCCACTCCTCGCAGGAGATGCGCGGCCGGGTGCTCGCACTCCAGGCGGTGGTGTTCCTCGGCTCGACCCCGATCGGCGGCCCGATCCTCGGCTGGATCTCGGAGTCGTGGGGTGCTCGCTGGGGCGTGGCCGTGGGCGCGGCCGCGGCGCTCGGCGCCGGTCTCTGGGGACTCTCGGTCGATCGGCGACCCGTCGCGGTCGTCAGTCCACCCGGTAGTCGGCCGGATCCGCAGCACGCGTGATCGCCCAGAACTCCTCGAGTGTGCCCGGCCAGTTCTGGGTCACCCGACCTGCCGCGTTGCGGTACCAGGACGGGACGTCGGCCTGACCCCACACCCGGGCCGCGTTCCCGGCGTCGACCTCGGTGATGTAGGCCTCGAGCACCTCGGGACGGGGTTCGATCGCAGTCGCCCCCGCCTCGAGCATCACCCGCACGGCGTCGACGAGGTGGTTCACCTCGCACTCCGTGAAGAAGATGATGCTGCCGTTCGCGACGAGGTTCGTGTTCGGTCCGTAGAGGCAGAACAGATTCGGGAAGTCCGGCACCGTGATGCCGAGGTACGCGTGGGCGTCATCCCGCCAACGCTCCCGGAGGTCCGCACCGTCCCGCCCGACGATGTGCATCGGCGCGAGGAACTGCGACGCCGTGAACCCGGTCGCCCAGATGATGACGTCGGCATCGTGGTGCACGCCGTCGCCGTCGACGATGCCGGTCGCGTCGATGTGGTCGACTCCGGCGGTGACGAGGTCGACGTGCGGCGCGCACAGCGCGCCCGCCCATGACCCGTCATCGAGCACCACCCGCTTCGAGAACGGCGGGTAGTCGGGCAGGACCGCGTCGAGCAGATCCGGCCGGTCAGCGAACTCGTCGCGGAGGTACGCGGTGAAGAAGGCGCGGAACATGTCGTTGGCCGGCCCCGGCACCGTGCCGGCCATGAGCCCCTCCGACAGTCGCCAGAACAACCAGAGTCGGTACCAGGACTCGAGGTGCGGGATCTCCCGCAGCGCCGCACGCACCGATGCCGGCAGGTCGTCGTGGTAGTTCGGGGCGGGCAGGAACCAGTTGGGCGTCCGCTGGAAGACCGTCACGTGCTCGGCGACCCTCGCGATCTCCGGGACGCACTGCACCGCGCTCGCCGCCGCGCCGACGACGGCGACCCGACGCCCGGCGAGGTCGACGGCTTCGTCCCAGGCTGCGGTGTGGAACGCCGGCCCGGCGAACGTGTCACGACCCTCGAAGTCCGGGACGAGCGGCCGGTGGAGTTGGCCGACCGCGCTCACGAGCAGTTCGGCCTCGACCGTGCGCTCCCCCGCCGCGGTCCGCACCTGCACCCGCCAGACCCTCGCCGTGTCGTCCCATCGCGCACCGAGGACGTCGGTGCCGAACTCGATCCGCTCCGTGACGCCGAGACGCCCGGCCACGTCACGGAAGTACTCGAGCAGCACGGGTTGGGTCGAGAACTGTTGCGCCCAGTCGAACCCGGCGGCGAACGAGTACGAGTAGAGGTGGTTGGGCACGTCCACCCGGCAGCCCGGGTACCGGTTGTCGCGCCAGGTTCCCCCGAGGTCCTCCGCTCGCTCGAGGATCCGCACCTGCACCCCCGCCTGACCCAGACGGTGGGCCGCGGCGATGCCGGACATGCCGGCACCGATGACGACCGCCCGCACCGTACGACCCGGTGCGATCTCCTCCACCGACCACCGCGGCGCACGCGGGTCCTCACCGGGCAGCGAGAGTTCCTCGCGCAGCATGGCGAAGGTCCGCTCGCCCACCGCCTCACCGAAGCAGAACTCCATCGCCCGGCGCAGGGTGGCGTCGTCGATCGTCGGGACCGGACCGTTGGCATCGAGATCGGCGAGCGCCTCGTCACACATCCGACGCGCGAGTGCCTGCTGCGCATCGTCGAGACCGCCCTGCGGCTCGAGCCGACGCGCCGGATCGAGGGTGAGCTCCGGTCGCAACAGATCGTCCCGGCCGGTCACCACCGCGAGCGCGGCGAGGAGCGGCGGCAGGGCGACATCCGTGAGGTTCCGCACGGCGATGAGCATAGGTCCCGGAACGATTCGGACGAATGGGCCGTTCTTGTCGTGGAACCAGCGATCTCATGACGCCGTGCCATCGCCACGACGCGATCGACGGGTTACGTTGCACGAGGCAGGGATCGGGTCGGTCGAGCGCCCCGGGCACCACGGAGCAGGAAGCACCAGCATGGAGCGAGTGCCCGCGATGGCGGACGGCCACGTCGAGCACGGTGAGCCGGGCTTCTTCGCGGATGCTCCGGTCCTCATCGCGTACGCGAGCCTCGACGGACGACTCACACGGATCGGTGGTCCGTGGACCGAACTGCTCGGATGGAGCGAGGAGGACCTCACGAGTCGACCGTTCATCGAGTTCGTCCACCCCGACGACATCGGGGCGACGGTGGCCGAGATGGTCGCACTCAACGAGGGTCGCGCGACGGTCGCCTTCCGCAACCGGTATCGGACCCGGCGGGGAACATGGGTGTGGCTGCAGTGGCACGCACGACCGACCGCGCACGGTGAGATCAGCGCCGTGGCGACCGACGTCACCGGCGTCGTCGGCCACGAGCAGGAACTGGACCGCCGCCGCCGCATCTTCGAGACCGTGGCCGCGTACCAGGAACGGGTCTTCGCGTCCGGCCGGGCCACCGCCGGCCTCGACGAGGCGATCCGGGCCGCCGCACTCGCCGTCGGCGCGACCTCGGCCGCCGTCCTCGCCCTCATCACGGCCCCCAACGGTGAGCGGTTCCTCGAGGGTCTCGCCGAGCACGGCGACCACCCACTCGGCGCACCGGGCACCCGCCACCCGATCATGGAGGGGTTCGACGCGGTCGGGCCGCAGGCACCGACCATGCTCGAGGCGGCGTCCATCGTGACCCGACACGGCCGCCCGATCATCACCACGTGCAGCGACGGGCGCGTGACCCGTCCCACGCAGGAACTCCTCGCCATGCCCCTCACGAGGAACCGGGCGAACGGCATCGTCCTGTTCGGTCGCGACACCGGGTCGTTCACCATCACCGACATCGAGGTGCTCACGCCACTGCTCGCCGCGTTCGCCGCTGCGATCGAGCGTGATCGGACCGAGGCCCACGAGACCGAGATCACGGCGGAGGTGACCCGCCTGTCCTCCATGCTCGGCACGATGCTCGAACACTCCGAGTTCACGGTGATCGTGGTCGACGCCGACGGGCGGATCGAACGCATGAACGACACCGCGGCCCGCACACTCGGCGGTCGCGCTGCGGTCGATGAGGGGTGGCCCCTCGATCGCCTGCTCGCACCGGGTGTCGCGCACGGCTCGCTGATCGCGCACCTCGCGACGTACGAGGGCGCCGGGCGGGAGACGGGTTGGACGTTCGTGGACCGGACCGGCAGATCCGTGGAACTGGTGATCTCCGGCAGTCCGATCTTCACGACCGACGGCTCGCTGCGCGGGTGGATCCTCATCGGGCGGCCGGCGGAGGAGCGGGAACAGGCCGAGCAGGAGCGACTCGAACGGGCGGGGCTCAACGCACAGATCGGACTGCTCCGACGGCGCGAGCGGCAACTCTCGGCCCTGACCGAAGCGACCCAGTACGTCGTGGCCAGCCACACCCATCGGGAGGCGCTCGACGTCATCGACCACTTCCTCCCCGAAGCGTTCGGACCGGGCGCGGCGAGCCTGCTCCGGGTGCACGGTTCGGAGCGGGTCGGACAACGCCCCGATCCCACCGCGCTGCATCCCAACGACTGCTGGTCGATCCGGACCGGCCATGCGTTCCACAGCGTCGTCGGAGCGCGCACCCGTTGCCCCCACCTCGACCCCGAGACGGACGCCGTCTGCGCGCCCATCGGAGACGGACAGCACTGGACCGGGGTCATCGTGCTCCGGAACGGAGCGACGAGTTCCATCGACGACACCGCGGCTGCGGTGCTGCTCGACGACGTCGCCCGGCAGATCTCGAACGCACTGGCGAACCTCCGGCTCCGCCGGGCACTCGAGGAGCAGACCTTCCGCGATCCGCTGACCGGGATCGGGAACCGTCGCGCCGCCGAGGAGGCACTGGCCACGGCGATCTCACGGTGTCGGAGCCACCACGAACCGTTCGCCGTCGCGATGGTGGACCTCGACGACTTCAAGGCCATCAACGACGCGTACGGTCACGACGTCGGCGACGAGGTCCTCCGCATCTTCGCAGGGTTCCTGCGCCAGCACACCCGGGAGGACGACACCGTGGCACGAGTCGGTGGCGAGGAGTTCCTCCTCGTCCTGCGCGACATCGCTCTCGAGGAGGTCGGACCGACGCTCGAGGGGCTCCGGGAGGGAGTCTCCCGGCTCATCCCGCACCCGAGCGTTCGGATCACGGCCTCGTTCGGCGCGTCCCACACCACCGAGGCCGACTGCACGGCCGACGACCTCGTGGCCGCGGCCGACGCCGGCATGTACGCGGCGAAGCACGCCGGTCGCGACCGGGTCGTCGTGACGGAGCACGGGCACGAGGTGCACCTCGGGAGCGCGTCGTGACCGCCGTGATCCCGGAACAGGACCTGGCACTGGTGATCGTCGACGCCGACGGGCGGATCATCGACGCGAACGGACGCGCGTCCGCACTCTTCGAGGCCCAGACCCTCATCGGGTCGCCGGTGGAGGATTTCATCCCGGCGTACGATCCCGACGCCCGCCCCTCGCCCATGCCGGTCGGACCGGCCACCGCTCGGACCGCGGCCGGCACCGAGGTACCCGTACTCGCCACCGCGATCCCGTTCGGTGACCGCACCGCGTGGGCGATCGTGGACCTCCGCGACCCGGACCGGGTCCGTGAATCCTTCGCTCCGAACGCGTCGCTGCCGAGCCACCTCGTCGACCTCCTCGACGTGGGGATCGTCGTGCAGGTGGGCGGCGAGATCGTGTCGGCGAACGCAGCGGCGGCCCGCACGTTGGGGCTGACCCTCGACGCACTCCTCGGACGGACCAGCGTGGACCCGCGGTGGCGTGCGGTGCGCGAGGACGGCTCGCCCTTCCCCGGCGAGACGCATCCGGCCATGGTCGCGTTGCGCACGGGTGAGCGAGCACTGGCCGTCATGGGGGTGCACACACCCGGCGGGGATCTCCGGTGGATCGATGTCGTCGCGAAGCCGCTCGTGCTCCACGACGGCCGGGTCGTCGCAACCTTCACCCACTTCGTGGACATCACCGCCCAACGGCAGGCCGACGCCGATCGGAACGCCGCACTCGTGCGGTTCGAGGCGCTGCTCGCCGACGCCTCGGATGCGGTGCTGATGGTCGAACCCTCCGGCACGATCTCCTACACCGGACCATCGACGGGCCACGCGCTCGCCCGCCCGGCCGCCGGACTCGAGGGGTCGAGCCTGCTGGCGCTCGCGAGCGCGGAGGACCGGCCCGAACTGGCTCACGTGCTCGAGCAGTGCGCCGCGAAACCCGCGGCGCGCACCGCCACGACGGTCGGCATCGACACGCCGGCCGGCGGACGGCGCTGGTTCGAGGTCCGCATCCGCAACGCCCTCGACGTCATCGAGGTCGGTGCGCTCATCGTGACGCTCACGGACGTGCACGAACGGGTCGCGGCGGTCGAACGCCTCCGATCCGTGAACGAGGAGCTCCAGCAGCGGATCGCCGAGCGGGACGAGGAGCACCGCGTCGACCGGGAGCTGGCCACGGCGACCGAACTGCTGGGCCACTGCGAGTATGACGTCGAGACCCAGGGCGTGGTCTGGACCGCGGCGACCGCGATCTTCCGTGAAGGTCCGGTCTCACTCCTGCGCGTGCCCGTGGATGGGTCCCAGCTCGTGGTCGTCGAGACCACCGCGCAGGAGCGCCCCGACATCGCGCCGGATGAGTGCTGGGCGATGCGCACGCACCACGTCCACGAGAGCCGGCCGCCCGACGGCCTGACCTGTCGGCACCTCCCCGACACCGCTGAACCGACGATCTGCGTCCCCCTCGGGCTGGCCACGCGCCCCTACGGCCTGCTCGTGATCGGAGCGGACGGTACGCACCTCGCGCAGGCCGTCGCGTTCGCCGAGCGCCTCGGGCCGTTCCTCGGGCGTGCCGGCGACTCGGTGGAGTGACGGCGTCGGCTACCGTCCGCCCCCATGTCGGACGACCGCGGCCACCATCACCACGTCGTCGACGAGCACCTCGCATCCGCGGCACGGCTGCACCTGACCCGTCTCGACCACGACGGGTTCGTCGGCGAGCGCGAAGGACCCGGCGACCACGCGGTGCACCAGGCCTCCTCGATCGACGCGCTGCTGAAGGGCGCGTACGACGGGGACCTCACCCTCGGCGAGCTGCTCGAGCAGGGGGATCTCGGCCTCGGCACGGTGCAGGCGCTCGACGGTGAGCTCATCGTCCTCGACGGTGAGTGCTTCCAGGTCACGGTCGACGGCACCGTGCACCGACCTCCGCGATCGATGCGCACCCCGTTCGCGGTCGTGTGCCGGTTCGAGGCACACGTCGACGAACCGCTCGACGGTCGACACACCCTCCGGTCCATCACCGACCGGGTCGACGAGATCGCGCGGAACCACGGCGGTGATCTCGGCCCGGCACCGATCCTCGCCGTGCGGATCGACGGGAACTTCGCCGAGGTCGACCTCCGCAGCGTGCCCAAGCAGGCACCGCCCTACCCTCCGTTGAGCGACGTCGTGGACCACCAGCACTCCTGGCGGGCGGTCGCATCGGACCCGGCCGGCATCGCGGGCACCCTCGTCGGGTTCCGATTCCCGCCCGAGGCGCAGGGCGTCGAGGTCGCCGGCTACCACCTGCACTTCCTGTCCGAGGACCGCACGATCGGTGGCCACGTCACCGGGGCGGACCTCATCACGGGCCGGTTGCGCCTCGACGGCACCACCGAACTCCACCTC
>JBEAXD010000247.1:0-3910 GCA_041159995.1 Actinomycetota bacterium
GTCGAGTGCCTCGTTCACCTCGTCGATCGGGGTCCGCCCGGGGGCCCGGATGCCGCCGCCGACGACCGTCTCGAGCTTCGGCTCATCGGCGTCGTACTCGTCGCTGATCTCGCCGACGATCTCCTCCACGAGGTCCTCGAGCGTCACGAGACCGGCGGTACCACCGTGCTCGTCGACCACCATGGCCATGTGGAACCGCTGGGTGCGCATCTCACCGAGCAGTTCGGCGACCCGCTTCTGCTCGGGCACGAACTTCGCCGGGCGCATCGCGGCCCGCAGGGTGACGCCGCCCTCCCCCATCCGGGCCCGGCGCACGAGATCCTTGAGGTAGACGATCCCGACGATCTCGTCGGTGGTGCCCTCGAACACGGGGAGCCGGGAGTACCCACCGTCGATCGCGGTCCGCACGGCGTCCTCGACGGTGGCGTCCACCGGGACCGCCACCATGTCAGGACGCGGGCACATCACCTCGCGCACCACCGTGTCGCCGAACTCGAAGATCGAGTGGATGAGCTCGCGCTCCTCGCGCTCGATCGCGTCCGTGTCCGCGGCGACGTCGGCCATCGTGCGCAGGTCCTGCTCGGTGACGAAGGGACCCTCCTTCAGGCCCTTCCCGGGGAGGATCACGTTGGCGAGTCCGATGAGCCCGCGCGACATCACCCGCAGCGGCCAGAAGGTCGTGATCGCCCAGAGGAACCCCGAGACGCGCAGGGCCGCCCGCTCCGGGTGCTGGATCGCGTAGGTCTTCGGCGCGACCTCGCCGAGCACGAAGTACAGGAGGATCTGGATGACGAGGCCGATGATGAGGCCCCAGGCCCCGGCCTGGCGTTCGAGCACCGCACCGAGCAGCGACGCGCTGGTCAGCTGCGAGACGAGCACCAGGAACAGCAGCGAGTTGAGGGTCGCCTCCGGCTGCTCGAGCATCCTGACCAGACGACCGGCGCCCTTGCGGCCCTCCTCCTCGAGCGCGATCGCCCGGATCCGGTTCATGCGGGTGAACGCGGTCTCGGCGAGCGCCAGCAGCGTCGCGAAGACGAACAGCACGACGACGAGGGCGATCATGAGGGTGTCGGTGTTCACACGACCACCATCGCACGGAACCGTCCCACCGCGGTGCCGCTCATCGGTCCGCGCTCCGCTCGTCGGGCGTGAACCGCTCGACCTCGGCGAACCGGGCGAGCAGCTCCCGCTCGCGTCGTTGCATGGTCGCGGTCTCCTCGGGCTCCTCGTGGTTGTACTCGAGCAGGTGGAGCACGCCGTGCACGACGAGGAGCGCGAGTTCCTCGTCGGTCGTCGCCCCGTGCTCCGGGGCCTGCCGCGCTGCGACCGCCGGGCACACGATCACATCGCCGATGACCGAGGGGGGCTCGCCGGCCTCGGCCGGCGCGCCGGGCCCGCGCCCGCCCTGATCGGGTTGGCGCCCGGCCACGACGATGTCGTCGTCCATGGGGAACGCGAGCACGTCGGTCGGGCCGACACCCTCGTGGAACCGAACGTTGAGATCGGTCATGGTCTGCTCGTCGACGAAGATGAGCGAGAGTTCGGCATCACCCGGGACGCGCTCCTCCTCGATGACGACGCGGGCGAGGCGCGTGAAGCGCAGCACGTCGACCGGGACCTCCCGCTGCTCGTCGGCTCCGAACACCTCGATCACGACGACACCCGCTCGTACGCGTCCACGATGTCCTGGACGATCCGGTGCCGCACCACGTCGCCGCTCGCGAGGTCGCAGAACGCGAGCCCCTCGATGCCCTCGAGGATCGGCCGCACCGCGAGGAGCCCCGAACGCCCGCGGCCGTCCGGCAGGTCGACCTGGGTCACGTCGCCCGTGACGACGATCTTGGACCCGAACCCGAGACGGGTGAGGAACATCTTCATCTGCTCCGCCGTGGTGTTCTGGGCCTCATCGAGGATGATGAACGAGTCGTTGAGCGTGCGCCCCCGCATGTAGGCGAGCGGCGCGACCTCGATGACGCCCTTCTCCATGAACCGTCCGACCGCTTCGGGCTCGAGCATGTCGTAGAGCGCGTCGTAGAGCGGCCGGAGGTACGGATCGACCTTGGCCAGCATGTCCCCGGGGAGGAACCCGAGTCGCTCGCCCGCCTCCACCGCGGGACGGGTGAGGATGATGCGCTGCACCTGCTTGGCGAGGAGCGCCTGCACGGCGAGGGCGACCGCGAGGTAGGACTTACCGGTGCCGGCCGGACCGATCGCGAAGGTCACCGTGTGCTCACGCACCGCGTCCACGTACCGCTTCTGACCGGCGGTCTTGGGCCGCACGGTCCGGCGGCCCTTCACGACCTCGGTCGTGAGCACTGCGGTCGGCCGCTGATCGTCCTTCACCATCTGCACCGTACGTCCCACGGCGTCCCGGTCGAGCTCATGCCCCTGTTCGAGGAGCACCACGAGTTCCTCGAACAGGCGGGCCACCCGCTCGGCCTCCGCCGGCGGGCCGTCGACCGTGATCTCGTTGCCCCGGGCGTGGATCGTCACGGGGAACGACGCCTCCACGAGGCGGAGCAGCTCGTCGCGGTGACCGAGCAGATCCACCATGAGGTGGTTCCCGGGGACGAGGACCTTGATCTGGGACGTCGATGCGCTCACGTCGTCCGGAGGGTACTGCGACGCGGCGCCGGATGGGCGCTCAGGCGTTGGCCCGGAGGCCGAGCTGCTCGAGGCGCGGCGGGAGGTCCTCGATCCTCCGGCCGAGGACCGCGGCGAGGACGCGCAGGTCGTCCCGCCGGATCGTGAGCATGCGACCGTTGAAATCCTGACGCTGCAGCTGGATCGTGGCCGCGTACCGGGCGAGCACCGCCGCCTCGGGGTCCTCGATGTCGGCGAGCTGGGTCAGGTCGATCGTGAAGCCGTTCTGGGCCGCCTCGGCCTCGGTGAGATCGATCTCGACCTCGGACTCCCGGGGCAGCAGCGTGTCGGGCGGAACGTCGTAGACCTCGGCGAGCCGCATGAGCCGGGGCACGGAGATCGCCCGCTCCCCGCGTTCGTAGGCGCCGAGGACGGAGGCCTTGAACTCGGTTCGGGACCGCGCCTCCACGTCGTGGAGCGACAGACCCTTCTGGCGTCGGATCGACCGCAGTCGCTCCCCGACTCCCGCTTCGCTCATGTGTCCCGTCGCCCCCATGGACTCGCCCGCGACGGTCATGCCCGTGACCGCCCTCCGCCCGAGGACCCTAGACCGAAGCCACCTGACGTTTCGTGGATCCTAGAGGAGACCGACCGAAACGACCACCCCCGGACGCGATCGGCCCGATCGGGCAGGAACGTCCACCCTCACGTGACCCGGCGGGTGGCGAGCACGGCGGCGATGGCGATGGGCGCCGTATCCGCCCGCAGGATGTGCGGTCCGACCCCCATCCGCTCGGACGCTCCGAACCCGCGGACGTCCTCGGGGTCGAGCCCGCCCTCCGGACCGACGACCACGGTCCAGGGGCCCTCCGGCGGCGTGGTCGCACCGAACGGCCCCCCGTCGCGATCGGCGATCACGACGCCCCGGCGCCCGGCGAGGGACGCGACCGGGGCCGGGTCGGCCACGCTCGGCAGGGTCGCGCGCCGGCACTGCGCGGCCGCCTCGCGCGCCACCCGGCGGAGCCGGTCGCCCTGCTTGGCCGCGCGCTCCCCCGACCACCGCACCACGCTGCGACGGGTGATGACCGGGAGGATCTCCTCGACCCCGAGCTCGGTGAGCGCGGCGACCACGCGCTCGGGCTGGTCCCCCTTGGTCGGCGCGAACGCGACGGCGAGCCGCGGCCAGCCGACCGGCTCCGTCTCGATCGGACCGGATGCACGGACCACCAGGACGTCGCCGGCGGCCGCGGCGACGGCGCCGCCACGCCACCGGCCGATCCCCGCGGCGCCCGGGGCGACCGCGCCCGGTCCGCGACGACGCCCCCCC
>JBEAXD010000249.1:0-2789 GCA_041159995.1 Actinomycetota bacterium
CGATCGACACGGTCGTGCCGGACGACGTCGGCGAGCACCTGCTCGCGAGCGCCCGCGAGGCGCTCACCAACGTCGCGCGCCACGCGCGTGCGAGTCGGGTCGAGGTGGTGGTCGTCGCCGGGGCCGACCTGGCCCTCCGGGTGACCGACGACGGGATCGGACCGGGCGGCACACCGGGCGCGGGGAGCGGCAACGGCACCCGCAACCTCGCGCACCGCGCCGAGCAGCTCGGCGGGAGCCTGCAGATCGAGCGGGTACCGACCGGCGGGACGATCGTCGACTGGCGGGTGCCCATCACGACCTGATCCGGGCCGCGACCGCGAGCCGGCCCGGACGGGACCTTCGGCCCTACCGGGCGCGTCGCCGACGGGGCAGGGTCCCGGGAACCATGTTCCTCTACGACTTCACGATCGTGGACGCGCCGGTGGAGTTCGTCGCGGATCGCCTCCGAGACGGGGCCCGGGAGATCCTCCGTGAGGCCGCGGCGCGGGCCGGAGGAGCCGAACCGGCCCCACCCGCAACCGGCGCACTGCGTCCGCGCGGCGAGGGGTGGGCGCTCTCGGTCCAGTGGGAACGCTCGGGCTGGCCCGGGCCCTTCGCCCGACTCGGCGGCGAACTCGAGGTCGCACCCGTCCACGGCGGGCGCACCCACCTCAGCGTGAGCGCGAGTTGGGACGGCACCGGCACGCGCACGAGCACCCGGAGCGAGTCGCTCCGGGCTCGGCACGAGACCGAGACGGTGGTCCGCGAGTTCCTGCTCGCCGCGGCCGGCCTGCTCACGTTCGTCCCCCTCGTCGACTGAGCCGATCGGTTCCCCGCACGGCCGGAAGGCCCACCGGTCGGGACCTTCGGCCCTGCGCGTCGGCGTCCCCCGGTTGCCACACTCCTCCGGTCGCTCCCGATCGCACTGGAGGTGGACCGTGGCGCTCTCCACGGACGATCGCAAGTCCCTCGGCTTCGGCGCGTGGGTGTTCGCGCTGCTCGGCCTGACGTTCGCGTTCTTCGCCCTCTGGATGGCCGCCGACGCGCTCGGCCGTTCCAACGACGCGCAGGACGAGGCCGCGAAGGCGAACTCGCCGAAGGTCGTGGAGACCGAGTTCAAGCTCTCGCCGAACGCGGTCGTCGCCGTGGTCGACGGGTCCATCAACGTCGAGAACGCGGGCAAGATCGTCCACAACCTCGAGATCACCGGCACCGACCGGAAGTCCGGCGACATCCAGCCCGGCGATTCGAAACTCCTGAGCCTCGAGGGACTCGACGAGGGCACCTACGAGATGTACTGCGCCATCCCCGGCCACGCGTCCTCCGGCATGAAGGGGACGGTCACGATCGGCAAGGGCGGGATGGCCGGCGGGACGACCGACGCCGAGGAGGTCGCGATCCGCCGGGCCAACGCCGGTCAGGACGCGTCGGCGAAGGACGCGGTGCTCGCCTACGTCGATCAGTTGCAGAACGGACCGAACACCAAGGGCCTCGGCAACGTGCCGCTCGAGCCGGTGATCGAACCGGACGGCACGAAGGTGTTCAACCTCACGGCCGAGATCGTGGACTGGGAGGTGTCCCCCGGGCAGACCGTGCGGGCGTGGACCTACAACGGAACGGTCCCGGGACCGCTGATCCAGGTGAACGCCGGCGAGAAGGTCAGGATCCACCTCGAGAACGAACTGCCCCAGAGCACGGAGATCCACTTCCACGGCCTCGAGGTCCCGGTGTCCGAGGACGGCGTGCCGTACGTGACGAACGAGGGTCCGGTGAAGCCCGGCGGGTCGCGTGACTACGTGTTCACCGCGCAGTCCACGCCGGCCACCGGCATGTACCACTCCCACCACAACGCCGAGAAGCAGGTACCGGACGGACTCGTCGGCGTGTTCCTCGTCGGCGAGCTCCCGATCCCCAGTGGGTTCAGCCGGCCGTCGTCGAACCAGTCGATGATCCTCAACGACGCCGGAGCGATCGGCCTCTCCCTCAACGGCAAGTCGTTCCCCGCGACGCTGCCCATCCAGGCCAAGGTCGGCGAGACCGTCATGGTCACGTACTACAACGAGGGACTCCAGATCCACCCGATGCACCTCCACGGCATCCCGCAGACGGTCATCGCGATGGACGGGTTCCCGTTGCCCCAACCGCACCAGGAGGACACGGTGATGGTGGCCCCGGGGCAACGGGTCACGGTGCTCATCAGACCCACCGCGGCCCAGACCGGTGTGTGGGCGTACCACTGTCACATCCTGAACCACGCCGAGGCGACCACCGGCATGTTCGGCATGGTGACGACCTTCATCGTCTCCTGACCGGACTCCTCCGCCGGCCGGTATCGGCCCGGCGGGATCAGTCGGACGGCCTGCGACGGCGCCGGAGGCGCCACCACACCTCGAGCGCCCCGCAGGTGCACGCGGCCACGAGCAGGGTGCGCGCCACCCCGAGCGCGCCACCGAACGACAGGTCGAAGAACCGACGCACGAACGGGAGCGCGGCGCCGATCGGCACCGCAGCGGCCAGCGCGATCACCAGCACGCCCCGCAGTCGGGTGAGCGGACGGGCGAGCAGGCCGAGCACCCAGAGGCCGATCACGACGAGCGCGAGCGTGGCGAGGGTCCGGGACTCCACGAGCGGGGCGCCGTCCCGTCGGGCGAGGCCGTAGGCGACGAGCACCCCGAGCGTCGCGATCACCCCGGCCGGGACGGCGAACCGCAGCACCCGCCCGACGAAGCCGGGGAGGTAGCGCTGGGCGTTCGGCTCGAGCGCGAGGAAGAACGCCGGGATGCCGATCGTGAGGCTGCTCACGATCG
>JBEAXD010000084.1:0-4548 GCA_041159995.1 Actinomycetota bacterium
TGGTCAGCGAGGGCCGCGGTGGTGCGCAGCACGAGCGCGTCCGCACCGTCGGCGAGCGAGAGGGCGACGATCGTCTGCCCGGGCGTCGCCCGTTCGAGCACCGACGCGAGCAGCAGGGGCAACGACGCCGCGCCGGTGTTGCCGACCGAGGCGGTGAGGCCGTCGGCGACGCGGTCGGGCGCCACGCCCGAACGCTTCGCGACCGCCGCGTTCGCCCGGTCGTGCGGGCCCGCGACCACGAGGTGATCGACCGCGGCCGCATCGAGTCCGGCAGCGGCGAACGCGGTGGCGAGTGCTCGCGCCCCGAGGTCGGTGTAGCGGGTCTCGCCGTAGCGCTCCTCCCACTGCCGGGCCCGCGGGTCTCCGGGGGTGCGCCAGCGGTCGAGGAACTCCTCGGTGATCGAGGTGAACTCGAGGACCTCCGCGAGGACCGCGCCGTCGGCCTCCGACCCGAGGAGCAGCGCGCTGCCGGCGTCGCCGCCGGCGGCCTCGTCCGGGCTTCCGGGCAATCCGCCGCGCCGATCGGCCGCGACCACGAGCGCCGCGCCCGCGCCACCGAGCGCAGCCCGCACCGCACCGACCGTCGAACGCACCGATCCGAGCGCGTCGAACGCGGGCACCGCCGCATCGAGGCGCAGCGCGCGTGGATCGCGGTGGCGTTCGTCTTGTCGAGGTACGCCGGATCCGTCGTCGCGAACCACAGGGAGGACGGCGCGCACCCGGGGAGGTCGCGCAGGGCGACCCGAGCCGCCTCGACGCCGAGGGTCGTGGTGTCCTCGTCGAACCCGGCCACCGTGCGGGTGCCCTTGCCGCCCCCGGTGCCGGCCACCGCCACGATGCCGGTCCGGTCGAGTCGTCGGTGGGGCAGGTGGGTGCCCCAGGAGAGGATGCCGCGCATCCCGGGACGGTACCGCACGGATCCCTCCCCCTATCCTCTCGACCATGCGGCTCGGAGAGATCAGGAACGAGGGGGCACTCGGCAACGGG
Source organism: Actinomycetota bacterium (assembly GCA_041159995.1). Lineage (GTDB taxonomy): Bacteria > Actinomycetota > Acidimicrobiia > IMCC26256 > IMCC26256 > IMCC26256. The sequence continues at coordinate 988 of JBEAXD010000084.1, forward strand.
CGACCGCTCGACGGGGTGCGCGTGCTCGCGCTCGAGCAGATGCAGGCGCTCCCCTACGCCACGCAGCTGCTCGCCCGGCTCGGCGCCGACGTCGTGAAGGTCGAACCGCCGAACGGCGGCGACTCCGGCCGCGGGTCGCGCCCGGCATGGACCGAGCCGGACGGCCGCCAGACCGGTGCGACCTTCCTGCGCAACAACCTGGGCAAGCGCAGCGTGTGCATCAACCTGCGCGACCCGCGTGGCCGCGACCTCGTCCTCGAGATGGCGAAGCAGTTCGACGTGGTCGCCGAGAACTCGAAGGCCGGCTCCATGTCGCGTCTCGGTCTCGGCTACGAGGACGTCGCCGCGGTCGCCCCGCGGGCGATCTACGTGTCGGTCTCCGGGTTCGGCAACCTCCACGACACCCCATACGGCTCGCAGCCCGCATTCGCGCCGGTCGTCGAGGCGATGTCGGGCATCTACGAGATGAAACGGGTCGAGGGCGGCCGCCCCTCGGTCGCGCCGGTCGGCGCACTCGGGGACATCGGGGCCGCGTTGTTCGCCACCGTCGGCATCCTCGCGGCGCTCCGGCACCGGGACGCGACCGACAAGGGTCAGTACGTCGACATCGCGATGTTCGACGCGATGGTCGCGATGACCGACATCGTCACGAACTTCTGGTCGATGGGACTGCGCAACGGCAACCTCGGCCCCCTCATCATCGATCCGTTCGAGGCCGCCGACGGCTGGTTCATCATCCAGGTCGGACGCGAGACGCACTTCGAGCAACTGGTCGAGACGATCGGCCGGCCCGACTTCATCGACGACCCGCGCTTCGCGACCCGGGAGGGCTGGGTCGAGCACCTCGAGGACGTCCTGCGTCCGGCGATCGAGTCCTGGGCCGCCCAGCACACCCGCGCCGAGGCCTGCGCGGCCCTCGGCGCCGCAGGGGTCGCCGCCGGGCCGTGCTACACCGACGAGGAGGTCGTCAACGACCCCCACGTCGCCGAACGCGGGATGCTCGTGGAGATCCCCCGCCCCGACGGCATCGAGCAGCCGGTGCTCACGCCGGGGAACCCGGTGAAGTTGAGCGGCGCGCCCGAGGGCCCCGAGTCGGCTCCGCCCCGCCTCGGCGAGCACACGGACGCGGTCCTCACCGAGGTGCTCGGGCTCGATGCCGACACGCTCGCCGCCCTGCGGGCCGACGGCGTGATCGCCTGAGGCGTCCGGGACCTCCGTCACATCGTCGGTCGGCGGCTCGGCAGGGGTGGGCGATCCGACCTGACGCTCCGTTAGATTCCCGGTCATGACGGTGACGACTGACCGCTACACGATCATCTCGGCCGACTGCCACGCCGGCGGGAACCACGAGATGTACCGCGAGTACCTCGACCCGAAGTACCGCGACGAGTTCGACGCCTGGCGGAACAAGTACAAGAACCCGTTCCGTGATCTGCAGGACGGCGGTCGGGTGCGCAACTGGGACGACGACCGGCGCATGAGTGACCTGTACGCCGACAGGCAGGTCGCCGAGGTCATCTACCCGAACACGGTCCCGCCGTTCTTCCCGTCGTTCGTGCTCTTCGCCAAGCCGCCGACCGCGGAGCAGTACGAGCTCCGCCGCGCCGGCCTCCAGGCGCACAACCGGTGGCTCGCGGACTTCTGCTCGCGCTACCCCGACCAGCGCGCCGGGATCGGCCAGGTGTTCCTCAACGACGTCGACGATGCGATCGAGGACCTGCGCTGGATCGCCGAGCACGGTCTGCGCGGCGGCGTGCTCATCTCCTCGCCCCCGCCGGACTGCAAGTACGTGCCGCCGCTCTACGACCCGGCGCTCGACCCGTTCTGGCGCGAGTGCGAGGCGCTCGGGATGCCGGTGAACGCGCACGGCGGAACCGGGCTGCCCGATTACGGCCGCTACCCGTCCTCGGCGCTGCTGTTCATCACCGAGGTGTCGTTCTACTCGCAGCGCCCGTTCTCCCACCTGCTGCTCTCGGGCGTGTTCGAGCGGTTCCCGAACCTGAAGTTCGTGATGGCCGAGATGGGCTGCGCGTGGATCCCCCCGATGCTCGAGCGCTACGACTCGCTCCTCGACCAGATCCGCCGCACCGGACGCACCGGTGAACTCGCGTACGGGCCCGAGTCGGTGCTGCCGCGGTCGGCGACCGAGTACTTCAACCGGAACTGCTGGGTCGCGGTCAGCCCGCCGCAGACCCTCGACATCGAGGCGATCGACACGCTCGGACTCGACCGGGTGATGTGGGGATCGGACTACCCGCACGACGAGGGCACCGGACCGTTCACGATGGAGCACCTCCAGCAGGTGTGGCACGACACCGAACCTGCGGTCCTGCGCAAGGTCCTCGCCGGCAACGCGGCCGACCTCTACGGGTTCGACCTCGACGCGCTCGCGCCGCTCGCCGAGCAGTACGGCCCGACGGTCGCCGAGGTCGCCACCCCGCTCGAGCGCCTGCCCGAGAACGCCAACGAGGCCCTCCTGCGCAACGTCTGATCACCGTCGACCCGGACGACCGGGCACGGTGTCCGACCCCCTCCGTATCCTCTGGCCCCATGAGCGGGCAGGAGGTCTCCGTGGGGCTGCACCCCATCGTCGCCGGAACGGTCGACGAGCTCCTCGCGCCCTTCCTCGATTGGATCACGGACGCACCCGCCGATCCGTTCGTCCCGCAGGTCGTCGTCGTTCCCAACATCGCGATGGCCGAGTACCTCGAGGCTGCGATCCGCTCGGAACACGGCGTGTGCGCGAACGTCGAGTTCCTGTTCCCGGGGCGCCTGCGCGAGCGATCGGGGGTCCCAGCCGTCTGGCCGTGGTCCGTCGAGGACGCGACGTGGATGGTGCTCACCGCGCTCGACGATCCCGCACTCGCGGCGGCGTACGGACTCACGGCGCGACTCGAGGAGCGCCCGCTCGCGGTCGCCCGGCACCTCGCCGAACTCTTCGACCGGTACCACTCCTACCGACCCGGGCTCATCGAGGCCTGGCGCCGCGGGGAGTTCGTCGACGACCTGGGGGGCGCAACGCTCGACGAACGCTTCCGCTGGCAGTACGAGCTCTTCCGCGTCGTGGACGCCGCGCATCCCCGCCCCGACCCGGCGCCGCGCCGGCTGCCCGACCGCATCGCCCTGTTCGGCACCGGTGCGCCCGTGGGGGCACAGGCCGATCTCGTCCACGCGCTCGCCGCGGACACCGACATCACGGCGTTCCTGCTCGTACCGGGGCCACTGCCCGACGCACTCGAGCGCTGGGCCGCACCGGCCGTCGCCGCGCTCGACGCGTTCACGGGAGGGACCGGACACCGGCCGGTCGGACCGGCGGCGCTGCCGGAGATCGAGCTCCACCTCTGCTACGGACCGGCACGCGAGTTCGACGCCGCACGCGACGCCATCCTCGACCGTTTCGCCGCCGACCCCACGCTCACCGCGCGCGACGTCACCGTCATCGCGCCGGCGATCAACCGAACGGCACCCCTCGCCGCACCGATCCTCGGCGCGCCGCTGGCCGACGGCACCAGGGGCGAACCACTGCACCTCCCGGTCCGCATCGCCGATCGCGTCCCGACG
>JBEAXD010000109.1:0-3914 GCA_041159995.1 Actinomycetota bacterium
GTCCCGGCCGACGCCTTCGACGCGCCGGGCGGATCCGCCGATCACTGGGGTCCGCCCCGGGCCGAGCACGCCGTGGGCACGGACGCGTCCGACGCGCCGGTCACGGCCGTCGTCCCGACCCCGGTCGTCACGGCCGCGGCTCCTTCGGCGCCGGCGAACGGGCGCCCTCGGCAGTTCATCGCCGGCATCGCGCTCGGCGCGCTCGTCGGTGGCCTCGTGGGCGGCGGCGTCGCAGCGCTCACCGGCCGCGGGGAGACCCGCGTCGTGCAGTCGCCGAACCCGGTCGTCACCGAGGCCCGCAACACGTCGCGCCTCGCAGTCGCCCAGGACATCCAGGGCATCGTGGGACGCGTCGAGCCCGCCGTGGTCGCGATCCGCACCGGCGGTGCGGTCGACGAGGGCCTGTTCTCGGACGACGGCGGTGGGTCGGGCGGTGAGGGGACGGGGTTCGTCATCGACCCGAGCGGGGTCATCGTCACGAACGACCACGTGATCGAGGGCGCAGGAGGCCGGATCGAGGTCGTGTTCAACGACGGCACGATCCGACGGGCCAAGATCCTGGGCCGCAGCGCGCAGCTCGACCTCGCGGTGATCCGGGCCGAGAACGTCGCAGGGATCCCGACCGTACGGCTCGGCTCGAGCGAGGACCTCGTCGTCGGTGACGACGTCGTGGCGATCGGCAACGCGCTGGCGCTCGACGGCAGCCTGAGCGTCACGCGCGGGATCATCTCGGCCAAGGGTCGTACCGTCGACACCGACCAACGCACGAGTCTCTTCAACATGCTGCAGACGGATGCGGCGATCAACCCCGGCAACTCGGGCGGTCCGTTGCTCAACTCACGGGGTGAGGTCGTCGGGATCAACACCGCGATCGCCAACCCGAGCGAGGCGCAGAACGTCGGCTTCGCGATCGCGATCGACTCGGCCCGGCCGATCATCGATCAGCTGCGCGAGGGGAGCGACGTCAAGCTCGCGTACCTCGGCGTACAGACGCGCACCGTCACCCCGGCCACCACGGCTGAGGAGTCGCTCACGACCCAGAGCGGCGCGATCGTGATCAGGGTCGAGCCCGGGACGGCGGCCGAAGCGGCCGGGATCGAACGCGGCGACGTCATCGTGGCGATCGATGGCGCTCAGGTGCGCCGGGCCGACGATGTGGGCTCGGCCGTCCGCGGCCATCGTCCGGGCGACGAGATCAAGCTCACGATCGAACGCGACCGGCAGCGCAAGGTGATCACGGTGCGACTCGGATCGGTGCCGCTGAGCCAGCTCGGCTGACCCGATCGGAACCGGCACGCCGGAGGCGGCCCGGGACCCATCCGGTAGGCTCCCGGCTCCCGGGGCGCCGCCGATGCGGCCCGGGCCGTCCCCGTCACGGGGCCGGCCGCCACCCGACGATCACCTGGAGCGCACCACCATGGCCATGGAGCACGAAGACCTCGAGCAACTGCCGCCCGTCGGCCACGTGCGCGTCGTCTACCTCGGCCCGGTCGCGCCCCACTGGGACGTCGTCGGCGTGTTCGGCGACGGTCGCACCATCGACGAGTTCCGCCAGCGTGCGTTGGCTCGCCTGCAGTTGCTGCCGCCCCACGATCCGCAGTGCCGTCGCAACCGTGAGCGGGTCGTGCGGGACGCCGAGCGTGAGCGGCTCATCCTCGAGTGGGACCTCGGGTACGAGGAGGCCTGACCGCCGGCGACCCGGTGGGTGGCGGTCGAGCCCCCGCGTCGCCGTGATCGTCAGTCGACCGTGGGCTTCACCGGGTGGGTGCCGGTGACCATGAACTGCACCCGCTCCGCGATCGTGACCGCGTGGTCGGCCATGCGTTCGTAGTGTCGCCCGACGAGGGCGACCTGCACGGCGCGCAGCACGGCCGCCTCGTCGCCGCTCGACCCGGCGAGGATGTGTCGGAACAGGCTCTTCGTGAGGTCGTCCATCGCGTCGTCCATGTCGGTGAGGACGTCGGCCCAGGACGGGTCCCGGTCCGCGAACGCGTCGATGGCGACGCGGGTCTGGTTGACCGCCTGCTGGCCCATCTGGTCGATGATGCCGCGCACCTTGGGCTCGAGCGTGTGCGGGTAGATGCGGCGCGTCGCCTTGGCCACGTTCACGACGAGGTCGGCCGTACGCTCGAGTTCGTGGCTCACCCGCATCGTGGTGATCACCGCCCGCAGATCGGCGGCGACCGGGGACTGCGTCGCGAGCACGAGGAGGAGCCGGTCGTCGATCCGGTGGTAGAGGTCGTCGATCGCGTCGTCCCCGTCGATCACGGTCTCGGCCGCCGTGATGTCCGCATCGAGGAAGGCCTGCGTACCCGCGGTGATCGCCTCGGTGGTGAGCGCGGCGAGTCGGATGATGTCGGTGCGGACGTCGGCGAGCTCCTCCTGGAGCGTCCGGCGCGCCTCGGGCTCGGTGGGGATCGTCTGGTCGGGCACGGCGCTCTCCGCTCATCGGGGCCGTCGGTCGATGCGCATCGTTCCACACGCCCGGGGTCCACCGTGCGGCTCGGCGATTCACCGGCCGTTCACCTCCTGGTCGCCGAGCGGGTTGCCGGGAGGTGAATGGATCGTCCCGGATGCCCGGAACGGGCGGCGCGTTCCCCTGTCGTTCCGGTGCTGTTCATCTGTATGACACCTACGGGCCACGGCGATGCCACCCGTCCTGCTTACGGTCCCGTCCGCGTCCGGAATCCCCCGGGCGCGACGACGAACCTGCGGTGGAGGAACCCGAACCCATGATCCGTTCCCGGACGACATCCCGACGCCTGGCCCTGCCGGCGCTCGCACTCACCATCGCCCTCGGCGCGTCCGCCTGCGGCGGCTCCTCGGACGACGGCGGTGGGTCGTCGTCGACCACCGGTGGCGGGGCGAAGCTCGCCGCCGCGACCATCAACGGCTCGGGCGCGACCTTCCCGCAGGCCTACTACGAGACGGCGATCGAGGCGTTCAAGGGTTCACAGCCCGCAGTGACGGTGACGTACGCGGGTGGCGGGTCCGGCAAGGGCCAGACCGACCTCGCCGCCGGTCTCGTCGACTGGGCCGGGTCCGACAGCGTCGTGAAGCCCGAGGATGCGGCGACGTTCGCGACCCCGTTCCTCTACTTCCCCACGGTGGCCGCCCCGATCACGGTGTCCTACAACCTCTCGGGCGTGAAGGACCTGCGCCTGTCGGCCGACACGATCGCCGGCATCTTCGGCGGCTCGATCACGACGTGGGACGATGCCGCTATCGCGGCTGACAACCCGAAGGCGGATCTGCCGTCGACCGAGATCGTGGTGGTCCACCGCGCCGACGGATCGGGAACGACCGCGAACTTCACGAAGTACCTCACGAAGGCTGCGCCGACGGCGTGGACGCTCGGGACGGACAAGGTCGTGAACTGGCCGGCCGGTCAGCAGGCCGGCAACGGCAATGCCGGGGTCGCCCAGATCGTGAAGTCGACCAACGGTGCGATCGGGTACGTGGACTTCTCGGACGCCGAGTTCTCGGGGCTGTCGTACGCCGCGGTGAAGAACGCGTCCGGCAAGTACGTGACGGCGTCGCTCGCCGGTGCGTCGGCCGCGGTGAACGGCGCGTCGATCAACGCCGACCTGACCTACGACCCGCTCGACGCCGAGGGCGCCACCGCCTACCCGATCACCGCCCCGACGTACCTGCTCGTGTCGACCACGTACACCGACGCGGCCAAGGGCGCGGCGGTGAAGGGGTTCGTCGAGTACATCCTCACCGCCGGGCAGTCGCTCGCCGCGGAGGTCGGGTTCGCGAAGCTGCCCGCGGGGCTGGCGGATCGGGCGATCGCCCAGCTCGCCAAGGTCAAGGTCGGCTGATCCCGATCCCGTCGTGACGGCCATCGCCCCGGGGCCCGGGCCCCGTGGCGATCGCCGTCGAAGAGGTGTCATGCTCGATCTCACCGATCC
>JBEAXD010000122.1:0-7791 GCA_041159995.1 Actinomycetota bacterium
GGCCCGGCGCGGCGCGCCCGAGGGATCGCAGGTCGATCCCGTCGAGGTGATCGGCGGCCAGGTGCGCGCCGAGGAACTCCACCGCCTCGGCCCACGGCGCGTACTGCCGGATGAGATCCTCCTCGCACCGGCCGTAGAGGACGATCGCGCCCTCCTCGTGCGCGGCGCGGGCCGACTCGGCCACCAGCCGCGTCTTGCCCTGCCCGGCCTCGCCGGAGGTGAGCACGACACGTCGGGACCCGGCCGTTGCCGCGCGCGCTGCGACCGCGATGGCCGCCCGCTCCGCCGCACGACCGACGTAGGGCAGCGCAGCACGCCCGGCGAGTCGACCGGGGAGCGGGACCGGCACCTCCGGGACCGCATCCGGCGCGTGCCACGCGACCGAGACCGTGGCCACCGCGTCGGGCAAGCCCTTGAGCGCCCGCTCCCCGGCGTCGACGAACTCGTGACGGCCGCGCGGAGCGAGCATGCGGATGAAGTCGGGGGCGAGGATCTCGCCGGGTTCGGCCTCGGCGCACAGCCGGGCCGCCACGATCGGCGGCTCACCGAAGTAGTCGCCGTCCTCCTCGGTGCAGTCCCCCGTGCCGATGCCGATGCGGATCTCCAGCGGCTCGGCGGCACCGACGTTGCGACGGGCACACGCCTGCTGCATGGCCACCGCGCCGTCGAGCGCGGCGCCGACCCCGCCGAACGCCGCCATGATGCCGTCGCCGGTGTTCTTGACCTCACGACCGCCGGACTCGTCGATCGCGGCGCGCAGCAGGCCGAAGTGCTCCCGCCGCAAGCGGTCGATCTCCTCGGCGCCGACCCGCGTCGTGAGCGCGGTGGAACCCACGAGGTCGGTGATGACGATCGTGACGCCGACGGTGGTCATGTCCCGCCCGGTCCCCCCATGCCGTCCGGGTCGTTCCGGCCGGATCCACTCGGTCGCCGCATCGTAGGCAACGGCGTCGAATCGGGTCGCCCGCCGTAGGCTCGTCCCCGATGGAGCCGACCGACCCCCGCATCCACGAGTGGATGGGCCTCGCACTCGACCAGGCGGCCGCCGCCGTCGCGCACGGTGACGTCCCGGTCGGGGCGATCGTCGTCCACCGCGCGACGGGCGAGGTGCTCGCCGCCCGCCACAACGAACGCGAGCTCACCGGTGATCCGACCGCTCACGCCGAGGTCCTCGCGCTCCGTGACGCGGCGGCGGGCCTCGGCACGTGGCGCCTCGACGAGTGCGTGCTCGTCGTGACCCTCGAGCCCTGCCCGATGTGTGCCGGCGCGAGCGTGAACGCCCGGGTCGCTGCGATCGTGTTCGGGACGGCCGACCCGAAGGCCGGGGCCACCGGGAGCCTGTACCACCTCACCGCCGACCCGCGTCTGAACCACGAGGTGCCGGTGGTGCACGGGGTGCGGGCCGCGGAGGCGGCGTCCCTGCTCACCGGGTTCTTCGCGGATCGCCGCTGACGCCTCGGCTGGTCGCGCCCCTCGGACCGCCCACTACGATGCGACGGCTCGGAGGGGTGCGAGAGCGGCCGAATCGGATGGTCTCGAAAACCATTGTGGGGCAACCCACCGTGGGTTCAAATCCCACCCCCTCCGCTCGTCGACGGGGCCCCACGGGGCCCCGTCCTCGCGTCCTAGGCCCCGAACCCGAGTGCGGCGTGGATCTCGCGGGTCGCGGTCGAGCGGTTGAGCGTGAAGAAGTGGAGGCCCGGCGCGCCGCCGTCGAGCAACTCGCGGCAGAGCCTCGTCGCCTCGGCCACACCGACCGCGTGCACCGCCTCGGGCCCGTCGGGCTCGGCCGCCTCGAGCTTCGCCGCGAGGTCGGCGGGGAACTCGCTCCCCTGGAGCTCGGCCATGCGGGTGATGGAACGGATCGAGGTCGCCGGCATGATCCCGGGGATCACCGGCTTGTCGACGCCGAGGTCCCGCAGATCCTCGACCAGCCCGATGTAGTGGCGCGCGTCGAAGAAGAACTGGGTGATCGCGAAGTCCGCCGCCGCGAGCTTCTCGGCGGTCCGGCGCCGGTCCTCCTCGAGGCTCGGACTGTGCGGATGGGGCTCGGGGTGCGCGGCCACCCCGATGGAGAAGTCGCCGACGCCGCGGATGAGCTCGACGAGTTCGCTCGCGTACGTGAGCTCGCCCGGCGGTAGGTCGGAGTCGACCGGCGGGTCACCACCGAGGGCGAGGATGTTCTCGATCCCGGCGTCGCGGTAGCGGGTCACGATGTCGACGAGCTCGGCGCGGGTGTGGCAGGCGCAGGTGAGGTGGGCCATCGGCGTGATCCCCGTGTCGGCGAGGATCTGCACCACGAGGTCGTGCGTGCGCTCACGGGTCGAGCCCCCCGCCCCGTAGGTCACCGAGACGTAGGCGGGCGAGAGCGGTGCGAGCTCGCGGATCGCCTCGGCGAGGACGCGCTCGCCCTCCTCGCTGCGCGGCGGGAAGAACTCGAACGAGCAGCAGGGTCCGGCGCGCAGCGCCTCCGCGATCTTCATGGGACCCGGGAGATTACGACACCGCACCGCGTCCCCGGACCGGATGGCCCGGGTCCGGTCCCGCGCTGTGCCAACCTCACGCCCGTGGACTTCCAGCTCGACCAGCGCTTCACCGCCGACCCGCTCGCCGTCGCGACGGCGCTCATCGACCCGGACCTCCTCGAGCGCATGGTCGATCTGCCCAAGGTCGGCGGTGCGCAGGTCCTCACGACCGAACGGACCGGCGACGTCGTGCGCCAGGAGGTCCGGTACCGGTTCGAGGCCCAGCTCTCGGGGGCGGTCCGCAAGTTCGTGGACCCCTCACAGTTGACCTGGGTCGAGGTGGCCGAGCACGACCTCGCGCGGGGTGAGTCCCGGTTCCTCATCCGACCCGACCACTACGCCGACCTGCTCGAGGGCCGGTACGCCGCCCGGGTCGTCGCGACGGGCGGGGCGACCGAACGCACCGTGCGCGGACAGCTGAGGGTCAAGGTGCCGTTGCTCGGCGGGAAGGTCGAGCACGCCATCGTCGACGGCCTGCGCGACCTCGCCACGGCCCAGCAGGGTCTGGTGCAGGAGTTCCTCAGCGGCGCGGACTGAACCGCCGCAACCGCAGCGAGTTCGACACCACGAACACGCTCGAGAACCCCATGGTGGCCGCGGCGATCGCGGGGTTGAGGATGCCGAGCGCGGCGAGCGGGATCGCGGCCACGTTGTAGGCGAAGGCCCAGAACAGATTGCCCTTGATGGTGGTGAGCGTGCGTCGTGCCAGCGCGATCGCATCGCCCGCACCGCGCGGATCCCCCGACACGAGGGTGAGATCGCTCGCCTCGAGCGCGACGTCGGCACCGGTGCCGATGGCGATCCCGAGATCCGCCGCGGCGAGCGCCGGCGCGTCGTTCACGCCATCTCCCACCACCGCCACGGTGCGACCCTCGTCCCGCAGCGTCCGCACCACATCGACCTTGCCGGCGGGCAGGACACCGGCGACGACGCGATCGATACCGACCTCTCGCGCGACCCACCGGGCCGGTGCATCACGGTCCCCGGTGACGAGCACGGTCTCGATGCCGAGATCGTGGAGGGCCCGGACCGCAGCGGCGGCCTCGGGCTTCACGGTGTCGGCGACGACGAGCGCACCCTGGATCGCGCCATCCCACCCCGCGAACACGACGCTCGCGCCGCGTGCGTCGGCTGCGTCGACGGCAGCCAGGAGGGACTCCGGCAACGCGCCGACCCACTCCGCTCGACCCACGCGGGTCTCGACCCCGTCGACCGTACCGACCACGCCCACTCCCGCCTCGTTGCGGAAGGCCTCGGGCACACCGATCACCACACCGCGCTCGCGGGCGCCCAGGGCGATCGCTCGGGCGATCGGATGCTCGCTCGCATCCTCGAGCGAGCCGGCGCGGCCCAGCAGCACGGACTCCTCAACCCCCGGGGCCGGGACCACGTCGACGAGAGCCATGCGACCCGTGGTGATCGTGCCGGTCTTGTCGAGGACCGCGGCGTCGACCGCGCGGGTCGCCTCGAGCACCTCGCCGCCCTTGATGAGGATGCCGAGCTGCGCGCCGCGTCCGGTCCCGACCATGATCGCCGTCGGGGTCGCGAGCCCGAGTGCGCACGGGCAGGCGATGATGAGCACCGCGACCGCTGCGGTGAACGCGTCGTCCGCCGATCCACCGAGCGCGAGCCACGCGACGAGCGTGCCCGACGCGATGAGCAGCACGATCGGCACGAAGATCGATGCCACACGGTCGGCCAGCCGCTGCACGGGCGCCTTCGACCCCTGGGCCTCCTCGACGAGCCGGGCGATCTGGGCGAGCGCGGTGTCGGCGCCGACCCGGGTCGCCTCGACGACGAGGCGACCCTCCGTGTTGATCGTCGCGCCGATCACCTCGTCGCCGACCCCGACCTCCTCGGGTACGGGCTCGCCCGTGAGCATCGAGACGTCGACCGCCGAGCTCCCCTCGACGATCCGGCCATCGGTCGCGATCCGCTCCCCCGGGCGCACGACGAACCGATCCCCGACCGTGAGCCGCTCGGCCGGGACCTCGCGTCCGTCGATGAGGGTCGCGGTGCGGGCACCGAGGGAGAGCAGTGCTCGCAGCGCGTCCCCCGAGCGCCGCTTCGCCCGGTGCTCGAACCACCGGCCGAGGAGGATGAGGGTGACGATGACCGCGCCGGTCTCGAAGTAGAGGTGCGGTTCCGAGGTCGACCCCATGTCCATGCCACCCATCGCGTCGCGGCCGGCGCCGCGCAGGAGCGCGACGACCGACCACGCCCAGGCGGCCGTCGTGCCGAGGGACACGAGCGTGTCCATCGACGCGTCGAGGTGCCGGGCCTGACGCACCGCCGCCCGGTGGAACGGCCACGCGCTCCACAACCAGACGGGGGTCGCCAACACGAGTGCGAGCCAGCCCCAGCCGTCGAACTGCAGCGCCGGCACCATCGAGACCACGGTGAGCGGCACCGTGAGGGCGGTCGACACGACGAGCCGTGCGCCGAACGGATCGCGCGCCGCCGCCTCGTCGGCCGTCGGGGCGTCGTCGAGCGCGGGCACCTCGTACCCGGTCTCGACGATCGCCCGCACGAGGTCGTCGCGACCGGCGAGGCCCGGATCGACGAACACGGTGGCCCGTTCGGTGGCGAGGTTCACGGACGCCCGGGTGACCCCGGGCACCCGGACGAGACCGCGCTCGACCCGGGCGACGCAGGACGCGCAGGTCATACCGGCCACGGGCAGCTCGATGCGCAGGCCGACGGGGGCCTCGGTGGTGACGTCCGGCGACCTCGGGCCGAGGTCGATCGGGGTCTCGTGCGGCTGGTCACCCATCGCGCACCTCCGGTTCGGATCCAGTGTGACCGGGGACGGAGCGACCCGCCCGGCCGGTTGGGATGATACCATACCCCCCTACCCCATAACGCGCCAGTCCGGCGCTCGGTTCCCGACCGGAGGTCCACGGTGCAGCACGGATACAGCCTCGACAAGGACGACTACCGGCGCCGACTCGCCCGGATCGAGGGGCAGGTCCGCGGGTTGCAGCGCATGATCGAGGACGACACCTACTGCGTCGACGTCCTCACCCAGGTCGCGTCGGTCACCAAGGCCCTCCAGAGCGTGGCCCTCGGCCTGCTCGACCAGCACATCGCCCACTGCGTGGTGAGCGCCGCCGGACGCAGCGAGGAGGAGGGTGCGGCCAAGGTCGCCGAGGCGGTGCGCGCGGTCGAGCGCATGCTGCGAACCTGACCGGGACCGATCCGCCGCTCGTCGGCGCCGACCTGCGGCCACCGCGCGCCCCGCGTGGCAGACTCCCCCGCATGCCGCCCGAGAAGTTCTCCTGGAAGCACCTCTACAGCGAGGTCGTCACCACCGGTCTGTGCACCGGCTGCGCCGGTTGCGTCATCGCCTGCCCGCACGACGTCCTCGACTACGACGACACGAACGGCCGCTACAAGCCGATCCAGATCGAGGACTTCGGCGGGGCGGGCGACTGCTCCCACGGCGACAAGGCCTGCACGTCGTGCACCCGGGCCTGCCCGCGCTTCCGCGACTGGGAGACCGAGATCGACGAGTTCATGTTCGGTCGCGCCCGCAACGAGGACGAACTCTCCGGGGTCTACAAGGACATCGTCCTCGCTCGCGCCGCCGACCCCGTGCTCCACGAGGTGGGACAGGACGGCGGGCTGGTCTCCGCGATCCTCCTCCACTGCCTCGACGAGGGCATCATCGACGCCGCGCTCGTGTCGTACCTCGAGGGTGACGGCTCCACCTGGAAGGCGAAGCCCGGCGTGGCCCGCACCCGCGAGGACATCATCGCCTCGGCCGGGAGCCGCTACACGTACTCCTCGAACACCCTCGCCTACGACGAGGCGGTCGAGGGCGGCGCCGAGAACATCGCGCTCGTCGGCATGGGCTGCCAGTCCTCGATCCCCGGGGTGATGAAGGTCCGCAAGGCCGGCAAGGTCGCACGGCGCATCACCCTCAGCATCGGACTCCTGTGCTCGAAGACGTTCGACGACGCGATCTTCGAGGAACTCTTCGAGGCGAAGTACGGCCTCAAGAAGTCCGAGATGCGCAAGATGAACATCAAGGGCGTGTTCCAGATCTGGATGAAGAACGGCGACTACCACGAGATCCCGCTCAAGGAGTGCCACGGTTGGACTCGTGAGGGCTGCAACCACTGCCCCGACTTCGCGGCCGAGCACGCCGACATCTCGACCGGGGGCATCGGCGCGTTCAACGACTGGACGCTCACCGTCGTGCGCACCGACCTCGGGCGCGAGATCATGGGCGCACTGCTCGCGAAGGGCATGATCGAGGTACGGCCCGGTGACGACGACCCGGGCGCGATCGAACTCATGCACAAGCTCGCGAAGCGGTCCCGCAAGCGGTGGCCCGAGACCGCGGTCGCCGCACCTCGCCTCATCGGTGCCTAGGACGCACGAGGCGTCGGGCGCCGAGTCGCCCTGGGCGCACCGGCGTCGCCCCCACCTCGCACCGATCCTCGGCGCGCTCGTCGTCGGTGGCGCCACCGGCGCGCTCATGGTCTGGGTGCAACGCCTCGTCATCCTCACGGTCTTGCGTCGGGTGGCCGAGGCACCGCTGCCCCTGCTCGCCGCGAGTCCGTTCATCGGCCTCGTCCTCACGTGGGCGTGCCTCCGGTTCCTCGCCCGCGCCGCCACACCGACGGTCGCCGACGAGTACATCCGCAACGTCCACGAACCGGAGCCGCTCGACCTGCGGCCCGCGCCCGGTCGACTGCTCGCCTCGATGACGACGATCGGGCTCGGGGCTGCGCTCGGCCTCGAGGGGGTCGCGGTCTACGTGGGCGGTGCACTCGGCACGTTGACCGAGCGCGCGTTCGGGCGTCGGCTGCGGACCGAGGACACCAAGATGCTCATGATCGCCGGCGCGGCGGCCGGCGTCGCGGCGATCTTCCAGACCCCGGTGACGGGCGCGGTGTTCGCGCTCGAGGTGCCGTTCCGCGGTCGTCTCAGCCGCCGGCACGTCGCTCCGATCCTCGCCGGGTCGCTCGCCGGGTACGTCGCGGCGATCCTCATCGTCGGCCGACGCCCGCTGTTCCCCGTGCGGGGGCACCTGTCCCTCGACGGACCGGACCTGATCGCCGCGCTCGCCATCGGCATCCTCGCCGGTGCACTGGCGAACGGGTTCGCCCGCCTCGTCGTGCTCTCGAACACCGCGGTCCGGCGGGTGCCGGCGACCGTGCGCCTGCCGATCGCCGGCGCGGCGATCGCCGCGGTCATCCTGATCGCGGCTCGGACGACCGACGTCGCCGTCGTCCTCGGGCCCGGGTACGACGCGACC
>JBEAXD010000135.1:0-3197 GCA_041159995.1 Actinomycetota bacterium
GAATAGGGTTCCGCCCATGGCACCCGCGGCGGAATCGGGCACGACGCGCACCCTCATCCTCGCCGCAGCCCTGCGCCGGTTCGCCGACCAGGGCTTCTCGGCCACCAGCCTCACCGAGATCGCCGATGACGTCGGCATCAAGCGGCCGAGCCTGCTGCACCACTTCCCGTCCAAGGAGGCGCTGTACCGGGACGTGCTCGTCGCCGAGCTCGCGGACTGGACCTCCCTCGTCAACGTCGCGGTGGTCGGCGGCTCCGGGGGCTGGGAGAAGGCCGAGCGCGTGCTCGTCGCCGCGTTCGAGTACTTCGAGAAGCACCCCGAGTTCGTCCGACTCACACGCCGCGAGGCGATCGACGGCGGCCCGATGCTGAGCCAGGAGCTCGGCGCGGTCCTCCGACCGATGTTCGACCGGGCGGTCGCGTTCCTCGAACGGGAGATGGACGCCGGACGGCTCCGACGGTACGACGCAGCACAGCTGCTCCTCACCGGGTACGGCGCCGTGCTCTCCTACCTCTCGGACGCGCCGTTCATCGGGGATCTCATCGGGCACGACCCGCTGTCCGTGGACGCGCTCGCAGCCCGCCGGCGCCACGTCCTCGACCTGCTGCGCGCCGCGCTCGACCCGGACCTCGACCGTCGTTGACGCGGATCAGAACCTGACGGTCTCGCGCCACCGGATCAGCACCTCGGCGTCGCCGAGCACCTCGACCGCGTCGAGCTCGGCCCGCCCCATGAGCACGAGGAGCAGGTCCGAGGCCGCACCGCGCACCGCGACGTCACCCTTGGCGTGCTCGCGTACGACCGTGAGTCCGGACGCACCTCGGGTGATGAGCCACTCCCCGGCGCCGTCGGTGGCGTGGAGGTGCAGCGTCTCGCCCGTTCCGCCGGTCTCGATGTCCCGGCGGTGACCGACGATCGTGAGCAGTTCGTCGATCGCGTCGATCGCCACGTCGACCTCGAACGGGGTCGGCGGGCCGAGCACGGACTCGGCGTCCCATCGATGGACCGCGATCTCATTGGCGAGGCGGCGCGCCCAGAACCCGACCGTGCGGTCGTCGGTCCACGACGCGCACTCGGCCTCCGCCGGAACGGCCGAGAGCACCGCGGCCGCCCGCTCGGCGAACCCGATCAGCCAGGGTCCGTAGGCCGCGCGGTCCTCCGGGACCCCGAGATCCAGGGACCGGGGGTCCACGGACTCGGGGCGCGCCTCCACCGTCTCGGCGCCCCACGCCAGCACCGTCCCCATGTGCTTCACGAGGCGTCCGAGGTCCCAACCCGGCGTCACCGGCACGTCGGCGTCGGGTCCGGCCTCGGCGAGCGCCGCCGCCATGGTGCGGGCGTCCCGCGGGATCGAGGTGATCGGGTCGAGGGTCATCCGCAGGACCCTAGCGGCCGGGCCCGCGGGTCAGAACAGGGTGTCCGGGGGTGCCGGGTCGAGGAGGGACGCGTCGTTGTTCCGCGGGCTGTTCACCGCGGTCGTCACCTCGTGGAACACGACCGCGTCCTCCGGGGCGGGGACGAGCAGCGGCGCGAGCGCACGCGGATCGTGGTTCGGGTCGAGCCACGACTCCCACGCGCCCGCATCGAGGATGACGGGCATGCGGTCGTGCACCGGTTGGAGCGTCCGGTTCGCCGCCGTCGTGATGATCGTGCACGTGCGCAGCGCGGGCGCGTCCGTCACGGTCGGATCGTGCCAGGACTCCCAGAGCCCGGCGAGCGCGAGCGGCTGACCGGTGCCGGCGTGGATGAACACCGGCTGCTTCGTGCGCCGACCCGGGACCGCCATCCACTCGTAGAACCCGTCGGCCGGGACGATGCAGCGGCGCTTCGCGTAGGCCCGCCGGAACGATGGCTTCTCCGCGACCGTCTCCCCGCGTGCGTTGATGAGCCGATCGCCGATCGCAGCCGCCTCGGCCCACGACGGCACGAGTCCCCACCGCATGCGGTCGAGCGTCCGTCGTCCGTCGGACCGCTCGACGACGACCGCGACCTCGCGGCGCGGGGTGACGTTGTAGTCCGGCGCGTCCGGGGCTGCGACGGTCTCGTCGACCCCGAAGTGCTCGAGCAGCAGCGCGGGCGACGAGGCCTGCACGAACCGTCCGCACACGGCGGTCAGGCGCGCGCGGGTTCGACGGGGTTCACGAACCGCACGCTCGACCACTCGCCGTTGATCGCGCAGACGCGGCCGTCGGCGAGACCCGCCTCGTTCCCGATCTCCTGGACCGGCTCGAAGGTGAGATCGGTCGCGATCCCGCAGGTGCGCTTCGGCCACGCGACCCACAGCCCGCCCCCGGGTGCGAGGGCGCGACGGAACGACGGCATGCGGCGGACCAGTTCGGCGCGGCGCGTCGCGAAGAAGATGATCGTGTCGGCGCGACCACGCACGCTCGTGCGCACCTCGACCCCCCGCGGCAGGCGTCCGAGGGCCCGGTCGAACCCGGCCGGGGCCGAGACGAGGGCGACGACCGTGTCCTCCTTGATGCCGAGCTTCTTCGGCAGCGGGGTCGGTGCGGTCGCCATGCGGGACTGATTCGACAGTTTCGAGCGCCCCGCGTCAAGTGGAGCGCCGGCAGGACGTCGGCACCGATCAGCCCGGCGCGTCCTCGACCCGGTACCGCGCGAACGACGGCACGGTGAGCGCGAGCACCCCGACGCCCGCGATGCACAGCAGACCGCCCGAGACCACCGACACCGTGGGCGACGCGAGGGCGGCGACGACGCCCGCCTCGACGTCGCCGAGGCGCGGACCGCCGGTCACCACGAGGATGTGGATCCCGGAGAGCCGCCCCCGGAGTTCGTCGGGGGTGTTCACCTGGAGGATGGTGTTGCGGAACACCGCGGAGACCACATCAGCCGCACCCGCCACGGCGAGCGCCACGAGGGCGAGCACCACCCGGTCCCCGACCGCACCGAAGGCGACGATCCCGGCGCCCCAGACCGCCACCGCCACGAGGACCGCTCGACCCTGCCGCCGGACCCGACCGACCCAGCCGGAGGTGACGGCCCCGATGATCGCCCCGACGGCGACGGCCGAGAACAGGACGCCCACGAGTTCGGGACCGGCTCCGAACTGCGTCACGGCGAGCACCGGGAACAGGGCCCGCGGCATCCCGAAGGTCATGGCCGGGTTCCGGTTCCTGCGCGGGAAGCCGGTGCTGCAGGCGAACTTCGCGGTCGACGTCGTGGCCATGACCTTC
>JBEAXD010000188.1:0-7412 GCA_041159995.1 Actinomycetota bacterium
ACGGTGACCTGGTTGGGGGTGGGCGGGCTCGAGGCGGTCCAGTTGAGGTTCGACGCGTTGGGTCGGGCCGCGTCGGCCGGGAAGACCGTGAGGTAGGAGCCGGCGGTCGGGTTCACGGTGGTGACGTTCGACGCGATGCCGGTGGCGTCGGTCGGGATCGTGCAGTTGCCGTTGGTTCCAGTCACCTGGAAGGTGATGGTCTGGCCCGGGCCGATGGGTGTGTTGCGGGATCCGACGGTGAGCGGTGCGGGGCGGGTGTCGACGAGGCGGCACGGAGCGATCGGCACGAGCACCGACGCCGTGCCGCCGTCGGCGGCGCCGATGGCGATCGCACCGATCCCGCCCGCGCCGATGATGAGCGCGAGTGCCACTGCGTGGGGCGTGCGGAACCGGAACACGGAGCGCTCCTAGAGGTGGCCCACGCAGGTGAACCCGTTGTCATCCGAGTTCGTGCCGTCGGGGCAGATGGTGTTGGTCCAGCCGGCCGTGCTGAGGTCGACGCCGAGGAGGTTCGCACCGAGGAGGTCGGCGTTGAAGAAGATCGTGTTCGTGAGCAGTGCGGAGCTCATGACCGCACCCTGGAGGTTCGTCCCTTGGAAGAGCGCGTCCCTGAGGTCGGCTCCCGTCCAGTCCGTCTCATCCAGTGTGGCGTCGAACGCGAAGATGTCCACGGCGGTGACGAATCGGAACGATGCGCCGGTGAGTGACGCGGAGGCCAGGTTCGCACCCGACAGGTCCGCCAGGTCGAAGCTCGTATCAGTCCCCGAGGCGTTGCCGAAGTAGGCGGCCCGCAACGTCGCGCCGATGAAGCTCGTGGTGTCGATCGTCGCTCCGTCGAGCGAGGACTGCGGCATGACCACGTCACGGAGGCTCGCTCCGCTCAGGTCGGCGTTCACCAGCGACAACCCGGTGCCGAGGCTGCCGCCCAGGTCGGCGTTCACGAGGTTGGCTCCCGGCAGGAACGTGAAGGAGAGGTTGGTGCCCCGCAGCGCGGCGCCCGCGGCATCGCCCGATGTGATGAAGGCCCCGGCGAGGTTCATGCCCGCGATGCTCTGCCCGGCGACGACGAACGTGAACAGCGAGCACTGGGAGAGGTTGACGCCCGGACCCGGTGTGGCATCGCAGTTCTGGACGGAGCCGTCCGCCCCCGTGGCACCCGTGGCGCCCGTGACGCCCGTGACGCCCGTGGCCCCGCGTGCCCCGGTCGCTCCGGTCGCCCCGGTGGGGCCGGTCGCGCCCCCGCCACCGCCGCCCGACTCGGGGGCGTAGTACCCGACGACGTCGATGATGACGTCGATCGTGCCGGTGAGATTGAAGACCTTGATGGCGCCGCCGGCCGAGAGGCCGACCGTGACCTGGTTCGGGGTCGGCGGTGACGACGCGGTCCAGTTGAGGTTCGACGCGTTCGGCCTCGCCGCGTCGGCCGGGAACACGGTGAGGTAGGACGACGCACTCGGGTTGACGGTCGTGACGTTCGATGCGATGCCGGTGGCGTCACTCGGGATCGTGCAGTTGCCGTTGGTGCCGCTCACCTGGAACGTGACCGTCTCGCCGCCGCTGATCGGTGTCGCCCGGGCCCCGACCGTGAGCGGTGCGGAGCGGGTGTCGACGAGACGGCAGGGTGCGATCGGGACGAGCACGCTGCGGGTGCCGCTCCCGACCGCGCCGATGGTCACGGCGCCGAGGAGCACCCCGCCGCCGAGGAGCATCGTCAGGGCGATGGCGTGGGGCTTGCGGAACCGGGCCACGAACGTCTCCTCCGAATCGGTCGGACCGCCCGACCCCGATGGGAACCTACGCGTACGGTCCGGATCGGGCAATCGCCCCGGGTCAGCGGGTGGCGAACTCCCTCGCGACCTCGGCCGACGCCCGCGGTTCCCGATCCCGGGTGAAGAGGCCGAAGGGCACCGTGTACCCGTGGAGCCATTCGTAGGCGTCCACGCCTCTCCGGTGGAACAGGCCGCGCAGGTCGACGCCGTCGGCGATCGCCTCATCGACGACCGCGAGGCACTCGTGGAGGTATGCACAACGCCAGGCGTCGTCGTCGGTGCCGAGACCGAGTGCCCCGATGAGGAGCGGGCGACCGTCCAACTCGTCATGCAGGCGGCGCAGCACGAGGCCGAGTCCCTCGGGCCAGGGCGCGTCCCCGAGTGCGGTCGTCCGGCGCCCGGACGGATAGGCGGCGACGGTGCCCTCGCGGGTGATCCCGAGCGCGGAGGTGTAGGTGCAGCCGACGAGGTCACCGGAGTCGCGCAGGTCGGGCACCTCGACCTCGGGGAGGCCGGGCACGAGCAGCAGCCCGTCGCGCAGCGCGCGCACCCACGTCGACCAGATGACCGCGTCCGTCGTCCGGGCGTGCCGACCGGCGGGGACCGAGTCGTCGATCGGGAACACGGGGGAGAGGTTCAGCATCGTGGCGACGGGTGGCCCGCCGCGCAGCTCGCGCCAGGCGTCCCGCCACGCGAGCACCATGCCGCGCAGGGCCTGGGCGAAGTGCTCCGGGTCGCGTTCGCCCGGGGGCATCTCGCCGGTGAGGTAGGCGCCGGTCACGTACGCGGTGGGCTCGGCGATCGGCTGCCAACCGGCGACGAGGTCCCCGAAGGTCTCGGCGCAGAACGCCACGTGCTTCGCCCAGTGGTACGAGCGGGCCCGATCGTCGCGGAACCCGCCCTCGCCGAGTTCGGTGAACCAACCCGGCAGTGTGACGTCGTGCAGGCACAGCCACGGCGAGACGCCCGCATCGCGGGCCGCCTCGAGCACGGCGCGCGAGTGCTCGATCGCCGCTGGGTCGCGCCGACCCTCCGAGGGCTCGATCCGCGCCCACTCGATGGAGAGGCGGTGGTGGGTGAGGCCGTACGACGCGTACAACCGGAGGTCCTCGGCGAAACGGGTCGCGAACCCGTTGCCGTCCCCGGAGCGCGGGGCTCGGCCGCGGTCCTCCCAAGCGGACCAGTCGCTCGCCGGTGCTGCGCCCTCGCACGGCGTCGATGACGAGGCGGCGCCCCAGATGAAGTCGGCGGGCGTGCCCACCCGGGTCAGATGCCGCCGCGACGGTCGTAGACGCCGCACCCCTGGGAGTACCGGCGGTTCACCCGGGTGACGGCGTCGCGCACCGTGGGCGAGTCGACCGCCGCCTCGTCGCCCGTCTGCACCCGCACCAGCGCGTCGAGGAACGTGGCCGTGTCCTCGGCCACGTCGGGTGGCGCAGCAGCATCCATGCGGCGGACGAGGCGCACCTGGACGTCGATCGGCACCTCGCGACCCGAGGTGATCCGCGCCTCGTAGGCCTTGCCGGCTCGGCAGAAGTCGGCCGGCGGCTTCGGGAGGTCGGTCATCTCGTTGCCGCGCGAGCACCCGGCGACCGCGAGGACGCCGAGACCGAACGCGAGGATCGTGGCGCAGCGGCGGATGGCGGGGCGGACCGGCATGGGCTCATCGTCGCGCCGCGACCCCGGGGGCGCCGAGTCGGGTGGGGGCGTAGGGTGCGGACATGGCACGGCGAGGGTTCTCCTACTCCCGGTGGGACGGCACGCAGCGGGGCTTCGACCTCGACGCCGACTCGCTCCTCTCCGAGATGGCCGACGACCTCACGTACCACGGCGATCTGAACGCCGCCCTCCGTCGGCTGCTGCAGCAGGGGATGCGCGACCGCAACGGCGAGCAGCTCATGGGGCTGCGGGAGATGCTCGAACGGTTGCGGGAGCGTCGGCGGCAGGAGGTCGAGTCGAAGGACCTCGGCGGTCCGTTCGCGGAGATCGCCGAGCGACTGCGGCAGATCCTCGACGAGGAGCGGGCCGGGATCGACCGTCGCCTCGAGCAGGCCCGTGCGAGCGGTGACCAGCGCCGGCAGGAGATCGTCGAGGACCTCGCGACGCAGCGCAACCTGGAGCTCGACCTCATGCCGCCCGACCTCGGCGGGATGGTGCAGTCGCTCCAGCAGTACGACTTCATGGACGACGCGGCTCGTCAGCACTTCGAGGAGCTGATGGACGAACTGCGCTCCCAACTCCTCCAGAACACCTTCAACCGCTTGGCCGAGGGGATGCAGAACGTCACCCCGGAGCAGATGGCCCGCATGAAGGACATGCTCGCCGAGCTCAACCGGATGCTCGAGGCGCGCGAGCGGGGCGAGGAGCCGAACTTCCGGGAGTTCATGGACGAGTACGGGGACTTCTTCCCCGGCGATCCGCAGAGCCTCGACGAACTGCTCGAGCAGATGGCCATGTCGATGGCCGCGATGCAGCAACTCATGAACTCCATGACCCCCGAGCAGCGACAGCAGTTGCAGCAGCTCTCGGAGGCGCTCCTCGACGACATGGATCTGCGCTGGCAGATGGACGAGCTCGGGCGCAACCTCCAGCAGGCGTTCCCCGACCTGCCGTGGCAGCAGTCGATGCGCATGCAGGGCGACCAGCCGATGGGCATGGGCGACATGTCGCAGATGCTCCGCACGCTCGGTGACCTCGATCAACTGGAGCAGTTCCTCCAGAACGCCACCCAGCCCGGGCAACTCGCGGAGGTGGATCTGGATCGGGCCGCCGAACTGCTCGGCGACGATGCGGCGCGCTCGCTCGAACGGCTGCGTGAGATGACCCGGATCCTCCAGGAGGCGGGACTCATCGACCAACGGGAGGGCCGCCTCGAACTCACGCCGCGTGCGGTACGGGCGCTCGGGCAGAAGGCCCTCGCTGACCTCTACCGCAAGTTGCTCGCCGATCGGGCGGGTCGCCACGAGGTGGAGCGGACGGGAGTCGGGCACGAACGGGCCTACGAGCACAAGCCCTACGAGTACGGAGACCCGTTCAACCTCAACGTCGAGCAGACGATCCGCAACGCGGTCTTCCGCAGCGGTTCCGGCACCCCGGTGCGGCTGCTGCCCGAGGACTTCGAGGTCGAGCGCACCGAGCACGTCACCCGTTCCGCGACGGTGCTGCTGCTCGACGTGTCGATGTCGATGCCGATGCGCGACAACTTCCTGCCCGCCAAGAAGGTCGCGATGGCGTTGCACGCGCTCATCAGTTCGCAGTTCCCACGCGATCACTTCGGGCTCGTCGCCTTCGGGCGCGTCGCCCGCGAGGTGCGGCCCGAACTGCTGCCCGAACTCTCGTGGGACTTCGAGTGGGGCACGAACATGCAGCACGCCATGATGCTGGCGAGGAAGCAGCTCGCAGGGCAGAGCGGGACGAAGCAGATCCTCATGGTCACGGACGGCGAACCGACGTCCCACCTCGAGGGTGGCGAGGCGTACTTCCAGTACCCCGCGTCCCCGGTCACGGTGGAGGAGACGCTGCGCGAGGTCGCGCGCTGCACGCGCGAGGGCATCCGCATCAACACGTTCATGCTCGATGCGGACTGGGGTCTGCGCCACTTCGTCGAGCAGATGACCCGCCTCAACCGCGGCCGCGCCTTCTTCACCACCCCCGACACCCTCGGCGATTACGTCCTCGTCGACTTCCTGGAGCACCGCAGGATGCGCCGGGCCGGTTGACGCGGTCGGGGGCCCGCGGCGCGTCCGGCGGGGTGTGGTGCAGGATGCGCCGGGCCGGTTGACGCGGTCGGGGGCCCGCGGCGCAGCTCTGGGCCCTTCGGCCCATCGGACCTCGGTCACATCGCGAAGTTCCCTCCAGATGGGGTCAAGGTGGGCCGCTCGGGGGCCGATAGGGCCCGTGCGACACGAGGTCGCAGGATGGGCTGACGAGAGGCGGTACGGGAGATGGACAGGCTCCCGGGCGAGATCAACCAGCGGATCAGGCAGGAGGCGCGAGGCGCGGGCATGTCCCGCCGCACGGCCCCCACCCTGGATTCGATCGAGAAGCGGCGGATGCAGTTGTGGTCGCTGACCGCCGTCGTGATCGTGGCGCTCGCCGGCGCGTCCGCGCTCGCGGCGATGGCGGGCAGCAACTCGCTGTTCGGCTCGAGCCAGTGGGTGCTCTGGGCCGCGGTCGCCGTGCTCGGTATCGGGTTCGTGCTCTACGCGGTGGAGAAGGAACTGCACCTCCACCGCCTGCTGCGGATGCTCACCGACGAGCGCGTGCTCAACGCTGCGTACTCGAAGCGCCTCGACATGAACCGGGCCCTCAGCGCGGCCGGCAAGGCCCTGAACTCGGCGCTCGAGCTCGACGAGGTGCTCGACGCGATCCTGGCCAACGCCCTCGGGCTGCTCGGTGCCCGCAGTGGTTCCGTGATGCTCCTCGATGACGACGGCTACCTCCGGGTGGTGGCCGTGCGCGGTGGGCACCTGTTCCGCGATGCCCGGGTCCGGGTCGGCGAGTCGGTGGCCGGTCGTGTGGCCCAGACCCGCGAGCCGTTGCTCGTCAACGGCGACGCGGCGACCCTCGGCCTCCGAGGGGACGACGATCGTGAGTCCGCGACGGTGAGCGCGATGTCGGTGCCGCTCGTGAACCGCGGGACCCTGCTCGGGGTGCTCAACGTGAACGCGGGTGAGCCGGTCACCTTCGACGACTACGACCTGCAGACCTTCAGCCTGTTCGCCGAGCCGGTGGCCGCCGCGATCGCCAAGGCCGGGCTGTACGAGGCGGAGAAGGCCCACGTCGCCCAGCTCGTCGAGGCGGACCGCATGAAGAGCCAGTTCGTGGCCTCGGTGAGCCACGAGTTGCGTACCCCCCTCACGTCGATCCGTGGTGCGGTGGCGGCCTCCCGGCTCGTGGACGACGCGGCCCAGCGCACCGAACTGCTCGACGTCATCGAGCGGCAGGCCCTCCGACTCCAGGGCATGGTCGAGGAGATCCTCGCCTCGGCCCGCATGGAGCGCGAGCAGGCGGCGGTCGACGGCGAGGCGGAGGAGCCGCTGCTGCTCCGCAAGGTCGACCTCGGTGCGCTCGTCCGGCTCGCCGCGCTCGACGCGCAGCTGGCGGGTCACCCGGTGACCGTCGACGCCCCGGAGCACTACGAGGTGCGGGCGGATCCGGAGGGGCTGCGACGGGTCGTCGGGAACCTCATCGAGAACGCGCACAAGTACGGGTCGGCGCCGGTCACGGTCACGCTGGCCCAGGAGCAGGAGCACGTGGTCCTCTCCGTCATCGACCGCGGGCCCGGTGTCCCGGTCGAGGACCGGGAGCGCATCTTCGAACGCTTCTACCGTGCGGACCCCAACGGGGTGCAGCCGGGCCTCGGCCTCGGGTTGTCGATCGTGCGGGGAGTCGTGGAGTCCAGCGGCGGCCACGTGTGGGTCGACGACGCGCCGGGTGGCGGTGCCGCCTTCCGCGTCGCTCTGCACGTGCCCGTCGACGATCGGAAGGAGGCCGCCGATGTCCGTTAGGCCGAAGGTGCTCATCGTCGACGACGAACCGGATGTGCTGCTGTCGCTGCGCGTGATCCTCGAGGCCGCGGGCTTCGAGCCCTCGTTGGCCGCGGATGGCGAGACCGCGCTGCGCCGCATCGACGAGGAGCAC
>JBEAXD010000295.1:0-2589 GCA_041159995.1 Actinomycetota bacterium
CATCATCAACGCGGTCATGGTGAGCCTGCGCGAGGGGCGTTACGCCGCGCTCGTCGCGGTGACGATCGTCATCATCGTGGCGCTCGACCTCGCCCTCATCATCGCACTGAGCGCGCCCTTCCGCGGAGGGTTCATCGTGTCGTCGGCACCGTTGGAGATCCTCCACGACGAGCTCCGGCAGGGCCGCTACCTCCCGTGGATCCAGAGCTGATGCGCCGGTTCGTCGCCCTCGGACTCGCACTCGGCCTCGTGGGCGCGGGCGCGACCGCGTGCGGAGGCGAGTCGACCGGGTCGACCGCCGACGAGTGTGCGAGGTCGGCCTGCATCGAGATCGGACCGGAGGAGCCGATCCGCCTCGGTGCCCTGCTGTGGCTCGCCACGGTCGAGGACGAGACGGGGCGGGACTCGTTGCGCGGGGTCGAGCTCGCCGTGGACTACCTCGACTGGGAACTCGACGGCATCGACGGTGACCTGCTCGGCCACCCGGTGCGCATCGCCACGGCGGACGACGGCTGCGACCCCGTCGCCGGGTCCGTGGGGGCCGAGCGCATCATTGCCGGCGGCACCGGGCTCATCGGGGCGATCGGCACGACCTGCTCGTCATCGGCACTCGGGGCCGCCGACGGCGTGTTCGCCGCCGCCGGTCTCCCGCTCATCTCGCCGTCGAACACCGCGCCCGCCCTCACCGAACCCGGCACGCACGCCACGACCTACTTCCGGACGGCTCCGAACGACCGCATCCAGGGCGAGGTCGATGCGAACTTCGCCCGCCTCGGTCTGCGCAGCCAACGGGCGGCCACGATCTCGACCCCGACCCCGTACCCGGCCGCCCTCGCCCGGGTGTTCGCCGACGCCTACCGGGCGAGTGGCGGCGAGATCGTCGCCTCCGCCTCCTTCGAGGTGGGTTCATCACCCGACGCCGCCGTCGCCGAGGTCGCCGCACAGGCCCCCGACGTCGTGTTCGTGCCGGTGCAGACGACGGCGGCCTGCTCCACCACGATCGCCCGACTCCGCGCCGAACCGCGGCTCACAGCGGCCCGCATCATCACGGCCGACGGGTGTCTGACCTCGGCGACCCTGGCCACGCTCGGCGCCGATCCGACCCGTCCCGTGTACGCCTCCGGCCCGGACTCCGACACCGTGACGAAGAACGCCTTCTACACGCAGCAGTTGCGCCCCGGGTACACCGCACTCTTCGGCACCGAGCCGCCCGGGGTGTGGCACCCGCACGCGTTCGACGCCGCCAGCATGCTGTTCGACGCGGTGCGTCGTGCCGCGCAGGTGCGGGAGGACGGCTCGATCCGCATCGTCAAGCGCGACCTCATCCGGGCGCTCCGCAGCACCGCCGGCTTCGAGGGCGTGTCGGGAACGCTCGAGTGTCGGCGCACCGGGGACTGTGCGCAGTCGGCCCGCATCGCCGTGTACGCGTCCCCGGCCTGGCCGGTGGCCGGTGGCGATCCGAACGCCCGTCCGGTGTTCTCCCAGGAGGTCACGCTCGCCGACGCGCTCGGCTGAGCGCGCCGGTCAACGGTTCGTGAGCCGGATGGTGAAGCGGGCTCGGACCGTGCCGCCGAGGGCGGCCTGGCGGGAGCCGACGAAGGTGCCGCGGCCCTTCGCACGCAGCCACTCGCCGGTGCCGCCGAGCACCGCGAGCTTGGCCGTGAACTTCGCATCGGTGCCGTTCGGGAGCGCACGGGCCGAGCCGTCCATCCGGACCCCGAGCGTCGAGCCGTCGGCCGCGGTGAAGGTGATGGTGCCGAAGAGCGGCCCGCTGCCCTTCGTGTACGTGACGTTGCCGAGCATCTGGACCTGCACGGGGGAGGCCCCGCGCGCGTCCGTCCCCTCGAGGAGGTTGAACCCGTAGGTCACCCGATCGTTCGGGGCCACCGTGTACAGGATCTTCTGGGTGGAGGTGAGGTCGGCCGCGACCGTGACCCGCTTCGGGGTCACGGTCGCCGCGGTCGCTGCCGGGGCGACCGGGCCGATGACTGCGATCCCGCCGAGGGTTGCGGTCAGGACGAGGGTGGTCGTTCGGGTGCGGGCCATCGGGCTCCTCTCGCGTGCGGAGCCCCGACGGTAGTGGTCCGGTGGTCCCGACCGGGTACTGCGCTTGGCACCACCCACGAGGCCCGTGTCGCGGCTGCGGCCGCGATCCGCCGCCTCAGCCATGCGATGGTCTCGCGGGACCTCGATCGCGACATGCTCGAGCGGCTGCGCCAGGAGGCGGACGCGCTCGCCGCCGCGATCGAGCCCGCTCCGCGACGGGACCGTCAGGCCATGCTCACCGAGCACGTCGAGCGGATGTTCGGGATGGGGGACACCGAGGGCGAGCCCGAGACCGGGCACGCCGCCTTCGACGTGATGGCCGACCGCGCGATCGGCGGTCCGGCCAACCCGATGGGTGTGCACGTCGAGGTCGAGTTCACCGATGACGAGGTGATCGGGGTCACGACGCTGCTCCCGGCCTACGAGGGCGGCCCCGGCCGCGCCCACGGGGGGATGGTGGCGGCGATCTTCGACGACATCACCGGGTACGTGCTGCGCATCGCGCAGACCGCGGCGTTCACGGGCACGCTCACGGTGCGGTAC
>JBEAXD010000025.1:0-7801 GCA_041159995.1 Actinomycetota bacterium
CCTCCCGGCGCGGTCCGGCCCGTGACGCGATTGCCCCTGTCCGGGGTCGGGGTCGATGGTCTATCGTCCCCGAGTTACAACGCTGTCATTCATCCACAGTTCCCTCCACAGGGTGGGGACATCCCGGGATCGGGGCCGTGGGGGTCTGCCGGTGGTGGGTGGAGGAGTCCGGCCGCTTCGATGGCCGGACACGGGACGGTCCGACGGAACGTCCCGGGGCTGATCGTGGTGGACGTCTCGGTGTGGTGATGAGGGCAGTGGTGTCGGTGGAGCGGGGTCGGATCGCAGCGCGCGCGGCGGGGCGCGCCGGGGCGGAGCGCGCGATGGTGGCACGGTGAGCAAGTCCTTCGTCCACCTGCACCTCCACACCGAGTACTCGATGCTCGACGGGGCGTCGCGGATCGACGAGGTGGTGGCCGCCGCGCAGGCCGACGGTCAGCCCGCCGTGGGCATCACCGACCACGGGAACATGTACGGGGTGCTCCCGCTGTACCAGGCGGCCCGTGATCGCGGGGTCACGCCGGTGCTCGGGATGGAGGGCTACTTCGTCGACACGAGCCGGTTCGACCGGCCGCGGCGCAGCGAGCACGAGGTGTACCACCTGACGCTGCTGGCCGAGACGACCCAGGGGTACCGCAACCTCATGAAGGTGTCGTCGCACGCCTACCTCGACGGCTTCTACTACAAGCCCCGCTCCGACTGGGAGCTGCTCGAGCTGCACTCGGAGGGGATCATCGCGACCTCGGGGTGCCTCGGTGGCATCGTCGCCCAGCGCATCCTCGCGGGCGACGACGCCGGCGCGGAGGCGGCGGCGGTGCGGTTCCAGGAGATCTACGGCCGCGACTCGTTCTTCATCGAGATCCAGGACCACGGCCTCGACGAGGATGCGATCGTCACGCCGAAACTGCTCGAACTCGCGGCGCGCATCGACGCGCCGTTGCTCGCGACGAACGACTCCCACTACACGCACGCCCACAACGCCGAGGCGCACGACGCCCTGCTGTGCGTGCAGACCGGCGCGAAGATCCACGACACGGACCGCTTCCGGTTCGACGCGCAGGAGTTCTACATCAAGACCGCCGACGAGATGCGTACGTTGTTCTCCGAGGTGCCGGAGTCCTGCGACAACACTTTGCTCATCGCCGAGCGTGCCGCGGTCGACATCGAGTTCGGCGCATCCGTGCTCCCGTCGTTCCCGGTGCCCGAGGGTCACACGGAGGACTCGTACCTCCTCGAACTCACGCTGGCGGGCGCGCGCGAGCGGTACGGCGCCGAGCCCGCGCCGCACGTGCTCGAACGCATCGAGTTCGAACTCGACGTCATCCGGGACATGGGTTTCTCCGCGTACTTCCTCGTGGTCTGGGACCTCGTGCGGTACGCGCGGGAGCAGGGGATCCGGGTGGGTCCGGGTCGCGGCAGTGCGGCCGGCTCCTGCGTGGCCTACTGCCTGCGCATCGTCGACATCGATCCGATCCGGTACGACCTGCTGTTCGAGCGGTTCCTCAACCCGGGCCGCAAGCAGATGCCGGACATCGACATGGACTTCGACTCCCGGTACCGCGGCGACATGATCCGGTACGCCGCCCAGCGGTACGGCTCGGACCGCGTCGCGCAGATCATCACCTTCTCGACCATCAAGGCCCGGGCCGCAGTGCGCGACGCCGCCCGGGTGCTCGACTACCCGTTCGCGATCGGCGACAAGATCGCCAAGCTCATGCCGCCGCTCATCATGGGCCGCGACACGCCGCTGCGGGCCTGCTTCGAGGAGGACGAGAAGTACGTCGACGGGTACAAGATGGCGGCCGAACTCCGTGAGTTGTACGCGGTCGACCCGGACGCCCAGCGCGTCATCGACGTCGCGAAGGGTCTCGAGGGGTTGCGGCGCCAGGACGGGATCCACGCCGCCGCGGTGGTCATCACCCGAGAGCCGCTCACCGAGTACCTGCCGATCCAACGCAAGCCCGAGCCCGGCGGGTCCCTCGACGACGCGCCGATCGTCACCCAGTACGAGATGCACGGCGTCGAGGATCTCGGGCTCCTCAAGATGGACTTCCTCGGTCTGCGCAACCTCGACGTCATGGAGGTCACGCTCGACCTCATCGAGGCCCGCACCGGCGTGCGGCCGAACATCGACGACCTCCCGCTCGACGATCCCCGGACCTTCGACCTGCTGCGCAAGGGCGAGACGATCGGCGTGTTCCAACTCGAGGGCGGGCCCATGCGCTCGCTCATCCGCGCGCTCGCACCGTCCACCTTCGAGGACGTCGCCGCGCTCGTCGCCCTCTACCGGCCGGGTCCGATGGCGGCCAACATGCACACCGACTACGCGGACCGCAAGAACGGCCGCAAGCCGGTGACCTACTACCACGCCGATCTCGAGGAGATCCTCGGGCCGACCTTCGGGCTGATGATCTACCAGGAGCAGCTGATGCGGGTATCGCAGCGGCTCGCCGGGTACTCGCTCGCCGAGGCGGACAACCTGCGCAAGGCGACGGGCAAGAAGCAGCGCGAGCTCATCGTGAAGGAGCGGGCCAAGTTCGTCGAGGGTTGCGAACGCTCGGGCTACGGCGCCGCGTTCGGCAATGAGATGTTCGACATCATCGAGCCCTTCGCCGACTACTCCTTCAACAAGTCGCACTCCGTCGGCTACGGCTTCGTCGCCTACCAGACCGCCTACCTCAAGGCGAACCACCCACGGGAGTACCTCGCCGCACTGCTCACCAGCGTCAAGGGCGACAAGGACAAGAGTGCCGTCTACCTCAACGAGTGTCGGCAGATGCAGATCCCGGTGCTCGTGCCGGACGTGAACTCCTCGGTCATGGACTTCTCGGTCGACGGCGACGCGATCCGGTTCGGCCTCTCGGCGGTCCGCAACGTGGGGGAGGGGGTCGTGGCCCACATCCTCGCGGCCCGCGACGAGTCCGGTCCGTTCGTCGACTTCTTCGACTACTGCGACCGCGTCGACCCGCAGGCCCTCAACAAGCGAACGATCGAGTCCCTCATCAAGGCCGGCGCGTTCGACTCGCT
Source organism: Actinomycetota bacterium (assembly GCA_041159995.1). Lineage (GTDB taxonomy): Bacteria > Actinomycetota > Acidimicrobiia > IMCC26256 > IMCC26256 > IMCC26256. The sequence continues at coordinate 3,028 of JBEAXD010000025.1, forward strand.
CGGTCACCCCCGCCAGGGCCTCGGACTCATCGCCGAGCAGGTCATCGACCAGGCGATCACCCGCCGCAAGGAGCGGGACGCCGGCATCATGAGCCTGTTCGGGGATTCGGTGGCCGAGGGGGACGGCATCGGGGAGTTCAACCGCGTGCCCATCCCGGACGCCGAGTACGGCAAGAGCCAGCGGCTCGCCTTCGAGAAGGAGATGCTCGGGCTCTACGTGAGCGATCACCCGCTCATGGGTGCCGGGTCGGCGTTGCGCCGTTACACCGACGCCACCCTCGCCGAACTCAAGGAGATGCGGGAGGGTGACCTGCGCACGGTGGGCGGCGTGGTCACGGCGCTCAACCGCAAGTACACCAAGCGCGGCGACCTCATGGCGACGTTCGTGCTGGAGGACCTCGCCTCGGCGGTCGAGGTGTTCGTGTTCCCGAAGACGATGGCCCAGCACGGGCACCTGCTCGAGGACGACGCCATCGTGTGCATCAAGGGCCGCCTCGACATGCGCGAGGACCAGCCCAAGCTCATGGCGATGGAGATCGTGCGCCCCGAGCTGGTGCTCGACGGTGGACCCCCGGTGCGCATCCGGGTCCGACCCCACCAACTCGACGACCACAAGGCGGGCCGCCTCGCCGAGGTGCTGCGGGAGCACCCGGGGGAGAGCCCGGTGTACCTCCACCTCGACCAGGGCGAGAAGACGACCGTCTACCGGTTCGGCGGCGAGTACCTCGTCGACGCCCGCAACGGCCTCTTCGCCGAACTCCGCGTCCTCCTCGGTGCGGACTGCATCCTCTGACCGCCCTCCGGGCTCGGTCACGGTGTTCTCGGGTCGTGCGCGTGGCGTGGTGCTCTGCGGGCGTGCGGGCAGGGGGTGCAGGGTGTCGTGCATCCTCTGACCGCCCTCCGGGCAGGTTCGCGGTGAGCGGGGCGCGTCTGCCAGACTCCCCGCCGTGCGAATCGGGATCCTGGGAGCAACCGGTCCGGCCGGGCGTGGCCTCGCGGCACGCCTCGCCGATGTGGGCCACGACGTCATCGCGGGGTCCCGCGAGGCGGCGAAGGCGGAGGCCGTCGTGGCCGAGCTGCGCGAGAAGTGGGGGGACCGGGTCGCCCGGTTGACGCCGGCGGACAACGCGGCGGCCTGCGATGCCGAGGTGGTGGTGGTCGCGGTGAACGCCGACGCGGCGCTCGCCACCTGCCGCTACTTCGCCGACCAGCTGCAGGGCCGCATCGTGGTGTCGATGGCGAACGACCTCACGCGCAACGGCTCGGAGTTCAACGCCGTGCTGCCGCCCCACGGGTCGATCGCCAAGGAGATGCAGGCGCTGCTCTGGCGTTCGCAGGTCGTGACCGCGTTCCACCTCGTCCCGGCGGCCGAGTTCGGCGCACTCGACGAGCACATGGAGAGTGACGTCGTGGCCTGTGGGGATGACGACGACGCCCGGGCCACGCTCATGGAGATCATCCGCACGATCCCGGATCTGCGCGCCTTCGACGGCGGATCGCTGGAGAACGCCGTGGGCATGGAGACCTTCGCCGCCGTCCTGCTGACGATCAACATCCGTCACAAGGTGCGCGCCGGGCTCCGCCTGAGCGGCGTCTAGGCGGTCGGCGCGTGGGCGGCCTCCGACTCTGGGACACCGCCCGTCGGGAGGTCGTGGCGTTCGAGCCGGGCCCGCTCGTCACGATGTACGTGTGCGGTATCACGCCGTACGACGCCACCCACCTCGGGCACGCGGCCACGTACCTCACCTACGACCTGCTGATCCGTCGCCTCGAGGACCTCGGTCACGAGGTGCGCATGGTGCGCAACGTCACCGACGTCGACGACTCCATCCTCCCGAAGGCGCGCGAACTGGGCATCCCGTTCCTCGACCTCGCCGCGGCCGAACTCGACCGTTTCCGACGCGACATGCGCCAACTCGGGATGCGTCCGGCGTACGCCGAGCCACGGGCGACCGAGACGATCGACCGGATCATCACGATGGTCGAGCAGCTGCTCGACTCGGGTCACGCCTACCTCACCGCGGGCACGGCGTACTTCGACGTGTCCACCGCACCCGACTTCGGGAAGCTCTCGCACTACACCCGGGACCAGATGCTGCGTCTCGCCAAGGCCCGGGGCGGGAACCCCGACGACCCGCACCGACGTGATCCGCTCGACTTCGTCCTGTGGCAGCCGAGCCTCCCGGACGAACCGGCCTGGCGCGCCCCGTTCGGCGTGGGTCGCCCCGGCTGGCACATCGAGTGCTCGGCCATGGCCACTCAGGAACTCGGGGACACCATCGACCTCCACGGCGGGGGCACGGACCTCGTGTTCCCGCACCACGAGTGCGAGATCGCGCAGAGCGAGGCGATCACCGGCAAGCCGTTCGTGCGCCATTGGCTCCACTCGGCGATGGTCGCCTACGAGGGCGAGAAGATGAGCAAGTCCCTCGGCAACCTCGTGTTCATCTCGGACCTGCTCGAGCAGGCCGACCCACGAGCGATCCGCCTCGCGCTCATGCACCACCACTACCGATCCGGATTCGAGTGGTACGACGCCGAGATCCAGGACGGGACGGCGCTGCTCCACCGCCTGCTCGCCGCAGCCGCGGCGCCCGGTGGACCCGACGCCTCCGAGTTCGCACGACGCGTGCGGGATGCGATCGACGACGACCTCGACGCGCCGCGGGCCATCGAGGCACTCGACGACCTCGCGTCGGCGATCCTGTCGGGCGGTGACGACCCCGCTGCGGTCCGCACCCTGCACGACCTCGGGCGGCTCATCGGGATCGACCTGTCGCTCCCGATCTCGATCGGCGCCGATCCAATCCGGTGAGCGGGGGCTCGGACCCCCGGTAACCTCTCGGTCGATGACGATCACGATCACGCTCCCCGACGGTTCGACCCGCGAGTTCGAGGGCACCCCGACGGGCGCCGACGTCGCCGCATCGATCGGGGCCGGCCTCGCCCGGGCCGCGATCGCCGCCGAGGTGGACGGGGAGGTGGTTGATCTCGGGCGTCCGATCGTCGGCGACGCCACGGTCGCGATCGTCACCCCGAACTCGGACGCCGGGCGCGAGGTGCTGCGTCACTCGACCGCGCACCTCATGGCGCAGGCCGTCTTCGACCTGTTCCCCGGTGCGAAGTACGCGATCGGGCCGGCGATCGCCGACGGCTTCTACTACGACTTCGAGTTGCCGGGAGGGGCCCGGTTCACCGACGAGGACCTCGACCGGATCGAGACCCGCATGCGGGAACTGGTCAGGGCCGACCAGGCCTTCGTCCGCGAGGAGTGCTCGTTCGACGAGGGCATGGCCATCTTCGCCGACCAGCCCTACAAGCGCGAGATCATCGAGAACGTCTCGGCCGGCGGCGGCGCCTCCGAGGACGCGGGTGAGGTCGCCGGCGGGGTGGTGGGGATCTACCGCAACGTCGACGCCGAGGGCACGACGGCCTACCTCGACCTGTGTCGGGGACCCCACGTGCCCTCCACGGCTCGTCTCGGCGCGTTCAAACTCATGAAGCTGGCCGGCGCGTACTGGCGCGGTGACGAGAAGCGTCCGATGCTCCAGCGGGTCTACGGCACCGCGTGGGAGTCGAAGGCCGCGCTCGACGAGCACCTGCACCGCCTGGCGGAGGCCGAGAAGCGCGACCACCGGCGCCTCGCCGTCGAACTCGATCTCCTGTCGTTCCCCGAGGAGCTCGGCGGCGGGCTCGCGGTATGGCACCCGCGCGGGGCGAAGGTCCGCAAGATCATGGAGGACTACAGCCGGGAGCGTCACGAGCACGGCGGGTACGAGTTCGTGGTCACCCCGCACCTCGCCAACGCGAACCTCTTCGAGACCTCCGGGCACCTCGGGTTCTACCGGGACGGGATGTACCCGCCCATGGAGCTCGACAACGGCACGTACTACCCGAAGCCGATGAACTGCCCGATGCACTGCCTCATCTACCGGAGTCGGCAGCGGTCCTACCGCGAACTGCCGCTCCGGTTGTTCGAGCTCGGGACGGTGTACCGCTACGAGCGGGCGGGCACCCTGCACGGCCTCATGCGGATCCGCGGCTTCACCCAGGATGACAGTCACATCTACTGCACCGAGGATCAACTGCAGGACGAGATCGGCTCGCTGCTCGGCTTCGTGATGAGTGTCCTGCGTGCCTTCGGGTTCACGGAGTTCACGGCCCACCTCTCGACCAAGGACCCCGAGAAGTACGTCGGGTCCGACGAGATCTGGGCCCGGGCGACCGAGGCACTGCGCACGGCCCTCGAGACCGCGCAGTTGCCCTACGCGATCAAGGAGGGTGACGCCGCCTTCTACGGTCCGAAGATCGACATCGAGGTGCGGGACGCGATCGGCCGGATGTGGCAGCTCAGCACCATCCAGTGCGACTTCAACCACCCGGAGCGCTTCGACCTCGAGTACGTCGGGGCCGACAACACCCGCCACCGGCCGATCATGCTGCACCGCGCGCTCTTCGGGTCGATCGAGCGGTTCTTCGGCATCCTCGTCGAGCACTACGCGGGCGCGTTCCCCACTTGGCTCGCCCCGGTGCAGGTCGAGGTCCTCCCGGTGGCGGACCGTCACGATCCCTACGCCCGCGAGGTCGTCGCCGCCGCCGAGACCGCCGGGCTACGGGTCGAACTCCGGGAGGCCTCGGCCGACTCGTTGGGGGCGCGGATCCGGCGCTCCAAGCTCGGCAAGGTCCCGTACATCCTCGTCGTCGGCGACGACGACGTGGAGCACCGCACGGTCGGGGTCAACGCCCGTGGGCAGGACGATCCCGAGCGCGGCGT
>JBEAXD010000140.1:0-4690 GCA_041159995.1 Actinomycetota bacterium
CTTCATCGCGACCCCCGAGGCGAACACGGGCGTCGGATTCAAGGACGCGCTGCTGCGGTCCCGCGAGGACGACACCGTGATCTCGAAGGCGTTCAGCGGCAAGCCGATGCGGGTGGTGCGCAACGAGGTCGCCAACCACTTCGCCGAGCACCCCGAGGAACTGCAGCCCTTCCCGGACCAGTTGCTCGCTGCGATCGAGGGCGGGTACCTCCACCTCGGTGCGAACGAGGACACCCCGGGCGTGGACCCGAACCGTGAGTGCTTCCCGGCCGGTCAGGCCGTCGGGGGTATCGATGCGCTCGTGCCGGCGGGCGAACTCGTCGTGCGGATGGTCGAGGAGGCCGAGGCCGCCCTGCGCGGCGCGGTGTCGACGATCGTCTGAGCGTCGGCCGCGTGCGACGGCCGATGGAGTGACCGGCTAGCGGCCCTGCTGCATCTTGGCGGTCTCGATGGCGAGGTCGGACTCGTACATCATCCGGACCAACTCCTCGAAGGTCACCTTCGGGGTCCAGCCCAGCCGCTCCTTGGCCTTCGTGGCGTCACCCATCAGGAGGTCGACCTCGGCCGGTCGATCGAAGCGGGTGTCGTGCTTGACGAAGGGTTCCCAGGAGTCGTACCCCGCGATGCGGAACGCGACGTCGAGGAACTCTCGGATCGTGTGGGTCTCACCGGTGGCGATGACGTAGTCGTCCGGCACATCCTGCTGGAGCATCATCCACATCGCCTCGACGTAGTCACCCGCGTAGCCCCAGTCGCGGGCCGCGTCGAGGTTGCCGAGGCTGATCTCGTCCTGCAGCCCCAGCTTGATCCGCGCGAGGGAGTTCGTGATCTTGCGGGTCACGAACTCGAGGCCACGGCGCGGACCCTCGTGGTTGAACAGGATGCCGCTGCTCGCGTGGATGCCGTAGGCCTCGCGGTAGTTGAGGGTGGTGTAGTGCCCGAACACCTTCGCGACGCCGTAGGGCGACCGGGGGTGGAACGGGGTCGTCTCGCTCTGCGGGGTCTCGCGCACCTTGCCGAACATCTCCGAGGACGAGGCCTGGTAGAAGCGGATCGGGTTGTTGTCGGTGCCCCCGACGATGCGCACCGCCTCGATCATGCGCAGCACGCCGAGGCCGGTGATCTCGGCGGTGAGTTCGGCCTGCTTGAAGGACAGCTGCACGAAGGAGATCGCGCCGAGGTTGTAGACCTCGTCCGGTTGCACCTGCTCCACCGCGGCGATGAGCGAGGAGAGGTCGCGCAGGTCGCCGTCGACGAGCTCGAGCGCCGGATTCTCATCGAGGATCATCTCGGCCTTCGGGTTCGCCTGGCCCCGGATCAGCCCGAACACCTGGTAGCCCTTCGCGGTCAGGAGATCGGCGAGGTGGCGGCCGTCCTGACCGGTGATGCCGGTGACCAGTGCGCGCTTCATGCTGGGAGGACTCCTCGGACTGCCTCGAAGGTGGCGCCGCAGGCTACACCGGCTCCGACGGGGCCCCGACCGTGCGTCAGGGCGCCCGACGGCCCCAATCGGGGTCCAGTTGCACGAGGAACTCGGCGCAGCGCTGCTCCTCGTCGCGCTCGCCGATCGCGCCGGCGCTGCGACGCAGTCCGTCGAGCGCGCGCAGGAATCCCCGGTTCGTCGGCTCGCGCCAGCGCACCCACCCGGACCCGCGCCACCCGGACTGCCGGAGGCGGTCGAGGCCGCGGTGGTACCCGACCCGGTAGTACGCGTACGCCTCGACGTCGTCGCGGGCGAGGTCGCCGAGCGTGGCCCAGGCCTCGAGGTTCCGCGGCCACTGCGCGACGACGTCGGCGACGAGGTCGCGTCGGTTCGCCGGCGGTGCGGCCAGCGCATGCTCGAGGGCTCGGGTCGCATCCGACGGTTCGGGCTCGAGCACCGTCTCGGGCGGACCCTGCGGGTTGAGGGAGATCGGTCGGTCGTTCACCCGGTCCACGCTACGCCCCCGAGCGCGCGAGGGGAGGACCGGTACCATCATCCGCATGACCGAACCGACGGGTGAGGAGGGGCGGGCGACCGCGCCGGGGCCGGCCCACCCGCACGCGCGACCGACCCGGCTCGTCCTCGTGCGCCACGCGGTCACGCCGCAGACCGGACCGCTGCTCTCCGGTCGCAAGCCGGGCATCGACCTCTCGGACGAGGGTCGCCGGCAGGCCGAGGCCACGGCCGAACGGCTCGCTCCGCCCGTGCGCATCGACGCGATCTACGCGAGTCCGATCGAACGCACCCGACAGACGGCGGCGGCGATCGCGGCCCGTCACGACCTGCCGGTGGTGACCCTCGACGGCGTCATCGAGGCCGAGTACGGGGACTGGACGGGTGGTGCGATCGCGGAGCTCGCCAAGACCGACCTCTGGAAGGTCGTGCAGGCCGCGCCGTCGCGGGCCCGCTTCCCGAACGGCGAGAGCATCGCCGAGATGCAGGCCCGGATGGTCGCGGCCCTCGACGCCGTCATCGCGGCGCACCCGGGGGACCACGTCGTCGTGGTGTCCCATGCCGACCCGATCAAGGCGGCGATCGCGCACTACACCGGCATGCACCTCGACCTGTTCCAGCGGGTCGTCGTGTCCCCGGCCTCGGTGACGGTGTTCGAGATCGGCACGTTCGGCGCGTCCCTCGTGAAGGCGAACGAGACCGGATCGCTCGGCGAACTCGTCCCGCCGCCCCCGGGGGCCGACGCCTGATGGGCGGCATCATCGAGTTCGAGGATCCGGAGTGGTTGGCCGCCGGCGCGGTCGGTGAGCCCGGCCAGCGGACCTTCCTCGTGCAGGCGCAGACCGAGGACGGCGATCGCATCACCGTGCTCGTCGAGAAGCAGCAGGTCGCGACCCTCGCCGACGAACTCCAGGGCTTCCTCACCCGGCTCGCCGACGAGGTCCCGCCCCAGCCCGACGAGATGCTCGTGCCGAGTCGGCCGGCGACCGTGACCGAGGACGTGCCGGCGTTCCGAGCCTTCTCGATGGCGATCGGTTGGCTGCCCGACCGGCGCCGCATCCTCATCGAACTCCACGAGAACCCCCCGCTCGAGTTGGGGGACGAGCAGGTGCTCGATCCGGAGGGTCACGTCGTACGCATCTTCGCGACCCGCGGCGCGGTGCGGGCGATGGCCGAGGCGGCGATCGTCGCGGTCGGCCAGGGGCGACCGCCATGTCCGCTCTGCGAGTTCCCGATGGACCCCGACGGCCACATCTGCCCGCGGTGGAACTGAGCCCCGAGGTCCGCGACGAGGTCGTCCGCCACGGCGACCTCGAGGTGCTCGGTCGCATGGCGTGGTCGTCGAACGCGACCCTGCTCGTGCACGCGTCGCTCGACGGCGCCGAGGTGCGCGCGATCTACAAGCCGATCGAGGGCGAGCGGCCGCTCTGGGACTTCCCCGACGGGACGCTCGCCGGGCGCGAGGTGGCGGCCCACGAACTCTCGGCGTTCCTCGGTTGGGACATCGTGCCGTTCACGGTGCTGCGCGACGGCCCCTTCGGTCCCGGCATGGTGCAGCGCTTCGTGGACCACGACCCGGACGACCACTACTTCACGTTGCTCGAACGCCACCTCGAGGAGTTCCGCACCTTCGCGGTGTTCGACATCCTCGCGAACAACACCGACCGCAAGGGAGGCCACTGCCTCGAGGAGTCGGGCACGGGACGCGTGTACGGCATCGACCACGGTCTCACCTTCCACGCGCACCCGAAACTGCGCACCGTCATCTGGGACTTCGGCGGCGAGGCGATCGACGACGACCTCCTCGCCGGGGTCGCGCGCGTCGTCGACGACCTCGATGCGGCCGGGACGCTCGCCCGAGCGCTCGCGCCCCTCATCGCGCCGCACGAGGTGCGGGCGCTGTCCGAACGGGCCCGGGAACTCCTCGAGGTGCGGACCCTGCCGATCGCGGACGAGGGCTACCACTCGGTGCCCTGGCCACTCGTCTGAGGGGCGCGGTCAGCCGGCGAGCACGGACGCGACGATGGCCGCGGGGTCGCGCAGGAACTGCGAGCGAGCGAGCACGATCGTCGCGCCGGCCCGGGCCGCCTCGTCGAGCACGTCGGTGTCGACGTGCGAGCCGAAGGCGATGATGCGCGCCGCAGGTGCGATCCCGACGATCGCCGGGATGGCACCCGCGTACCGGGCGAGGTCGACGATGACGACGGCCGCGTCGGCGCAGGCCCCGGGATCCCGACCGAAGGTGACACCCCCGACCGCGCCGAGGCGGGACCGGTCCATGAGGTCGTCCACGAGGGCGACGATGCGAGCCTCGGGCGCGCCGTTCACCAGCCCGCCTCCGCGTCATCGCGCTGCTCGGTGCTCACCGAGGCCCGGCCCGTCACGAGGTCGGCCGCGAACACCGCGACCATCGCGGGCACGATGAACCCGACCCGTCCGGTGGTCTCGGCCACGAAGGTGATGCCGGCGAGCGGGACGCGGTACCCGGCGGCGAGGAACGCCGCGGCCCCGACCACCGAGTCGAGCGGATCACCGGCCCGGCCGGCGATACCGGAGGCGAACCGACCGGTGAGCGCGCCGAGCGAGACGAGTGGGATCGAGAGCCCTCCGACACCGCCGCCCCCGAGCGCGGCCGTCGTGGCCACCACGCGCATCGCGAGGACCCCGAGCACGAGTCCGGCGGCGTGGGTGGGATCGAGGGCCCACCGGGTCGCGTCGTACCCGGGCCCGAGGACGACCGACGTCGCCGTCGTC
>JBEAXD010000142.1:0-10665 GCA_041159995.1 Actinomycetota bacterium
GGGCCGGCGTGCCCGAGCACCTGCACCTCCACGTCGTGCCGCGGTGGCACGGCGACACGAACTTCATGACCTCGGTGGCCGAGACCCGGGTGCTGCCGGAGTCGGTCTCGGCGTCCCGGGATCGACTGCTCGCACGTCTCGCCGCGACCCCGGAGGCGGCCTCGGGGGCTCACGGCGCGTAGCCTCGCCCCGATGGTCAGCGACGATCGACCCGAACGCGCGGGGGACGAGGAGCACTTCGATGCGCTCCCGGCCGACCTCGACGTCTCGCAGTTCGTCGGTCCGACCGTCTTCCCGGACGTGGGCCGCCGCCGGATCGCCGGCTCGATCCACCTCATCCTCGCTGCGACCTGTTTGACCGCAGGGCTCCAGGGCGACCAGCGCGGACTCGTCGGTGCCGCCGTGCTCCTCGGCGTGCTCGGGCTGTACCACTTCGCCGCCGGGTACCACCAGCGGCTCAGTGAGACCGACGCGTTGGTCGCGGCGACCCGTGCCGTCGGGTTCCCGGTCGGTCACGCATCGGCCCAGCTCGCGTGGCGCGGCGTGCGGTCGCGCCCGACCTGGCGCATCCTGCTCTACTCGGCCGACGAGCCGCCGTCGATGCGCGGGCTCGTCGAACTCGATGCGATCGACGGCGCGGTGCTCGGCGAGTACACCGAGGTCAACCCGGAGGACTGGTCGGAGTACGGCCTCACCGGCTGACCCGTCGACTGCGCCCGGCCCGCGGTTCGATCAACGCACGATCAACTCGGGCTCGGCACCCCCCATCCGAGCACCACGGCGGCCCTCCGGTCGGTAACGTGCCGCGGTGCCCCGGGAGGGTCCCGGCGGCGCATCCTCGGAGCGAACGATGCGGTCGCGGAACCCGGTGCTGGCGCTGCTCATGCTGCTCGCCTCGGCCGTCGTGCCGGTCGTCGCCGCTCCTGCGGCCGTGGCGGCGCCGGGTGCGGGCACCTTCACCGGGATCACCCCGATCCGGATCCTCGACACCCGCGAGCCGGCTCAGGGACCCTGTGTCAGCGGGGCGGCCCGCACGATCACCGTGGCACCGCTCGCGGCGCCCGCCGACGTCCCGGCCGACGCGGCCGCCGTCGCGCTCAACGTCACCGTGGTCGGGGCGACGGGACCCGGGTACCTGACCGTCTTCCCGGCCGGCGTGAGCCGACCGGAGGCCTCGAGCCTGAACTACGTGGTCGGTTCGGCGGTGCCGAACAACGTGCAGGTGAAGGTGGGCTCCGGGGGCGGGATCTCCCTGTTCGCGAGCAACGGGTGCCCGCACACGATCGTCGACGTGGTCGGGTGGTACGCACCCGGCACGCCGGTGGCCGGTGGCTTCACCGGGGTGTCTCCCGGTCGCCTGCTCGACACGAGTCGTGCGGGCGGCGGTGGTTGCATCGACGGCGTACGGTCCCTCGCCGTCGTGGGTACCGCCGGGGTCCCGGTGAACGCCGCTGCGGTGGCACTCAACGTGACCGTCGACAACTCCGTCGCCGGTGCGAACGGGTACCTGACCGCGTACCCCGCCGGGGTGGGGCGCCCGACCGCGTCGACCCTGAACTACCGACCGGGCGCGGTGGTGCCGAACGGGACCGTCGTGCGGGTGGGCACGGGGGGATCGATCAACCTCTTCACCTTCGGCGGATGCGTGCGCGTCGTGGTCGACGTGGTCGGGTGGTACTCGGGGGGCGCTCCGATCGCGACCCAGGGGTTCGCAGGGCTCACGCCGCACCGGGTGACGGACCGGGCCGCGACGCTCGTCTGTCCGGACCGCGGGCGCACCCAGGTCTCGAGCTTCGATCTCCCGATCGCGGCCGCGATCGGAGCGGGCGTGCCCGCCGACGCGCCGGCGGTGGCCATCAACGTCACCGTCGACGGACCCGTCGGGCCCGGCTTCCTCACCGTCCACCCGACCGGGTCGGCCCGGCCCACCGCGTCGAACCTCAACTACGCCGCCGGCGCCACGGTCGCGAACGGCGTGCTGACGAAGCTCGGTGCGGGCGGGAGCATCACGATCTACACGAACGCAGGGTGTCCGCGGATCATCGTGGACGTCGTCGGTGGGTTCATCACCGCGCACCAACCGCCGCAGCAGCCCGCGACACCGGTCTGGCCCAACGTCTCGGATCCCGCCGTGCTGCGGGTCGGCGCGGTGTACTACGTGTACGGGTCGAACCTCCTGGTGCAGGGCGTGCCGGTGCGCATCCCCGTGCGTGCGATCACCGATCCGACCCGCACGTACCCGCTCACCGGTACGAACTCCTGGGATGCGGCGACCGGGGAGGCGTTGTCGGCCCGACCACCCTGGGCCGATCCCGGGTCATCGGACTACTGGGCACCGACGGTCGCGCGATTCGGCGCGAACTACGTGATGTTCTTCGCGGCGCGGCGCTCGGGGGTGCCGGCGCCCAACGACCAGTGCATCGCCCGGGCCGTGTCGTCGGCACCCGCCGGTCCCTTCGTCCCCGATCCCGGCGCGTTCACCTGCGGCATCACGACGTCGACCTCGCCCGCCGGAGGGGGCGCACTCGACCCCGAGGTGTTCACGGCGCCGGACGGATCGAGCTACCTCCTCGCCGCGTTCTCGGACACGAACGAACCGATCCGGGTGATCCCGCTCGACGCCGACGGACGTGGCGCGGGCCCACCCGTCGTGCTGGCCGGCCTCGAGTTCGGCTGGGAACTGCCGTTCATCGAGAACCCGTCGATGGTGGCCACGCCGGCGGGCGACTTCCTGCTCGCGTACTCGGCGGGGGATTGGCGCACGGCGGCCTACAGCACCGGGACGGCACGCTGCGCCTCGCCGCTCGGGCCGTGCGCGAAGGCACCGGCCCGGAGTCCGTGGCTCGTCAGCGGGCGCGACCGGTCCGGGGTCGGCGGCCTCACGTTCTTCTCGAAGCCCGACGGCACGGTCATGGCCGCCTACGCCTCCTGGAACGTGGACTGCGAGCGCATCCTGTCGCCCACGGCGGTCCCCCGGACCTGCCGCAACGACACCGCCGGGGTGTTCCCGTGGCGGCAGGGCTCCACGGCCACCGTCGACTTCGGGGTCCTCAGCCCGGCGCCGCTGCTGCGCTGAGCGGTCCGGCGGGCGTCCGGGGCGAGCCCGCGATCCGGTGGTACCGTTCGGGGCGTCCGCCACGCCGGCGCGCCCCTCGGGTCGCAGCGCCGGTACCGCCCACGAAGGAGCCGAGTTGCTCGACGGCCGCCTCCGCGTCTCCGTCAACCAGGGTCTCGCCCCGATCGGTCGGGGACTGCGGCGGGTCGGGATCACCCCCGACATCCTCACCGCCTCGGGTCTCGTCATCAGCGCCATCACCGCGTGGCTCATCGCGGTCGGTGAACTGCGCTGGGCGGTGCTCGGGATCGCGCTGAGCGGGCTCGTCGACCTCCTCGACGGGTCCGTGGCCCGGGCCAGCGGGCTCGCGAGCCCCCGCGGCTCGTTCTTCGACTCCGTGGCCGATCGGGTCTCCGACGCACTCGTGCTCGGGGGGTGCGCGTGGTACCTCATGGGCGAGGCCGGCCACGTCGCGATGCTGCCGTTGGCTGCGCTCGGACTCTCGATGCTCATCTCCTACGAGCGGGCGAAGGCCGAGGCGCTCGGGTTCGACGCCCGCGGTGGCCTCATGGAGCGGGCCGAACGCATGGTGCTGCTCGGGGTCGCGCTGTTCCTCCACCTGCTCGTGCCGGCGCTCTGGATCATGGTGGTGCTCACGGCCGGGACCGCCGTGCACCGGTTCGCGAAGGTCTGGCGTCAGGCCTCGGGTCCGCAGGCCGAGCGTCCGGCACGGGTCCGACACCGGCGGACCGCTGACCCCACGGCGCCGCGACTCGCCACCTGGTGGGGTACCCGTCGACCCGGGGCGGCCACGACCGAACGGCGCCGCACGGTCGCCCGGCGTTCGCGCCCCTGACGTGACCGACGAGCGAGGCCCCGCCCCGTCGGCGGGGGCGCGAGCGGCCTACTTCGCGTACCGCACCGGCGCGGCGCTCGCGAACCTCCTCCCGGGACCGGTCGCCGAGCCGACCGCGGGTGCGCTGGGGCGCACGCTCGCCCTCGCGATGCCGGCCCGTCGCCGCATCGTCGAACGCAACCTGCGGCGAGCGGCCGGTGCCGACCTCGATGGTGTCGCGCTCCAACGCGCGGTCTCCGACGTGTTCGCGTCCTACGCGCGCTACTGGCTCGAACTGTTCCGGCTCCCGCACCAGGGTCGGGACGCGGTCGACCGACACTTCCGGGTGGAGGGGTACGAGCACCTCGAGGCCGCGCTCGCCCTCGGGCGCGGGGTGATCGTCACGCTGCCCCACGTGGGCGGGTTCGAGTACGCAGCGGCGTGGATCGCCAACCGTGGGCACCCGCCGACGGTCGTGGTCGAGGCGGTCGAGCCCCCCGAGCTCCTCGCGTGGTTCACCTCGGTGCGTGCCGCCCTCGGCATGGAGGTCGTCCCGCTCGGGCCCCGCGCCGCCACCCGCATGGTCGAGGCCCTCGGGGAGGGGCGCATCATCTGCCTGCTCGCCGACCGCGACATCACCGGCGACGGCGTGGAGGTCGAGTTCTTCGGGGAACGCACGACGATGCCCGGTGGACCAGCGGTGCTCGGCCTGCGCACCGGCGCGCCGATCCTGCCGCTCGCGGTCTACTTCGAGGATCGTGGGTCCCACCTCGGCGTGATCCAACCGCCCGTGCCGGCCGAGCGTGAGGGGCGCCTCCGGGACGACGTCGCGCGGGTCACCCAGGCGATCGCCCACCGGTTCGAGGAACTCATCCGTGCTCACCCCGAGCAGTGGCACGTGATGCAGCCGAACTGGCCGAGCGATCGTGAGGACCCGTGAGGGTCGCCCTGCTCTGTCCGTACTCGCTCTCGGTGCCCGGCGGGGTGCAGGGGCAGGTCCTCGGCCTCGCCCGATCGCTGCGCACCATCGGCGTCGACACGCGCGTCATCGGACCGACCGACGGCCCGCCCCCCGAACCCGGGGTGGTGAGCGTGGGTCCGAGCGTCCGCATGGATGCGAACGGCTCGGTCGCCCCCATGAACGTCGGACCCGTCGCATCGGAGCGGACGCTCGAGGCGCTGCGCACGTTCGAGCCCGACGTGCTCCACCTCCACGAGCCGTTCGTGCCGGGCCCGACCGCGGCGGCCCTCGTCGGGTCGCGCCTGCCGAAGGTCGGTACGTTCCACGCCGCGGCGGAGGGCGACCACGCGGTCTACCGGCGGCTGCGCAAGGTCGCACAGCGGGCGGCGCGTGAGCTCACCATCCGCACCGCGGTCTCCGCCGACGCACAGGCACTCGCCGAGCAGTTCCTCGGCGGTTCCTACATCGTGCTCCCCAACGGGGTCGACGTGTCCCGCTTCGCCGACGCTCCGCCGGCTCCGTCGGATCGTCCGGCGGTGGTGTTCGTCGGCCGCCATGAACCGCGCAAGGGCCTCGGCGTCCTCCTCGACGCATGGGCCGATCTCGATCGCGATGCCGTGCTGTGGGTGGTGAGCGACGGTCCGCAGACCGCGGAGCTCCGGGCCCGGGGCGTGTCCGGGGTCGAGTGGCTCGGTCGGATCACGGACGCCGAACTCGCCAGCCGGCTGCGCGGCGCGACCGTGTTCTGTGCGCCGTCCCTCGGTCAGGAGTCCTTCGGCGTCGTGCTGCTCGAGGCGATGGCGGCGCAGGCCGCAGTGGTCGCCTCGGCGATCCCGGGGTACGGCAACGTCGCGAGCGACGGGGTCGATGCGCTCATGCCGACCCCGGGTGACGCGGTCGCGCTGCGCGACGCGCTGCGGCGGGTGCTCGACGACGCGGACCTGCGGTCGACGCTCATCGCGGCGGGTGCTCGTCGCGCCGCCGAGTTCTCCCTCGATCGGCTCGCCGAGCGCTTCGTCGGCGTCTACGAGACCGCGATCGCGCTCGGCCCGTGACCGAGATCCATGCCCTCGCGGTCGAGGTCGCCGCTGCGGTGACCCGGGCCGTGCAGCCGCTGCTCGGCCGCCCCGCGGCACGGCGACCGGTCGGGTGGGCGCCCGGGGGCGACGCCACGCTCGGGATCGACGAGGTCGCCGAGACCGAGGTCGAGCGCGTGCTCGCGGCCGCGGGGGACATCGCGATGTACTCCGAGGATCGCGGGTACGTGGTGCACGGTCGACCCCGAGCCATCCTCGTGATCGATCCGGTCGACGGGACCCGCCCGGCCGCGGCCGGCCTCGAGGCCGCGTGCGTCTCGGTGGCCGTCGTCCCGCCGCGGCAGGACGCGACGCTCGGCGAGGTGGAGTTCGGGGTGGTCCAGGAGCTCCGATCCGGAGCACGGTTCACGGCGACGCGGGGCGGAGGTGTCCGGGCGGTGGACCCGACGGGCGGTGCGATCCCGATCCGGCCGTCGCCCACGACCGACCTCGCCTCGATGTTCTGGGCCGGCGGCGTGCGGGGTCGCCCGTCGGTCCCGGTGGCGATCGTCCTCGAGCGCCTCGTCGACGACGGTGCGATGCACGGCGGGTACTTCGATCTGGGATCGGCGGCGTTCGACCTCACGCGCATCGTCACCGGCCAGCTCGACGCCTACATCGACGTCGGGCGGCGCATCGTGGATGAGGTCCCGGCGACCGAGCCCGCGTTCATGCGCGTCGGCCGGGGGAACCTCTGCACGAACTTCCCGTACGACGTGGCGGCGGCCGCACTCATCGTCGAGGAGGCCGGTGGGGTGGTGACCCATGCCGACGGCCGGCCCCTCGACGGCCATCCGGCGGTCGGTTCGGGGCGGAACGAGGGGCTCGCGGTGATCGGGGCCGCCTCGCCCGCGCTGCACCGGGCCATCCTCGAGGAGGTCGATCGGGGGATGATCCGTCTCGCCGGGACGGACCTGCGAGACTGACGGACCGACCGCGCCCGTCCACCGCCGGCGTCCACCTTCCGACGAGGTACCCATGCTCACCGATCAGGCCCGAGAGACCATCGCCGACCGGACCACCGTCCACCTCGCCGGCGTCGAGGCCGACTCGTACCCGTTCCGCCGTGAGGGCGAGGTCCGGGTCACGATCCGCGTCGAGGTCCCGTGACCACCCTCGACGGCGGAGTCGACCGATGACCGTCGTCCTCGTCGTGGCGGTCCTCGTCGCGATCCTCGTGATCGCGGTGGTCGCGACCTACAACGGCCTCGTCCGCACCCGCAATCGCATCGACAACGCGCAGGCTCAGATCGAGGTCCAACTCGATCGCCGCCACGACCTCATCCCGAACCTCGTCGAGACCGTGAAGGGTTACGCCGCGCACGAGCGCCAGACCCTCGAGGCGGTCACCGCGGCCCGTGCGCACGCCATCGACGCGGCCTCGGGGTCCCTGGCCGACCAGGCCGAGGCCGAGAACGTGCTGTCGGGTGCACTCAAGAGCCTGTTCGCCGTGGCCGAGGCGTACCCGGATCTCAAGGCGAACGCGAACTTCCTCGCGCTGCAGGAGGAGCTCACCTCCACCGAGGACCGGATCGCGTACGCCCGTCAGTTCTTCAACGACGCCGTGCTCTCGTACAACACGCGCATCCAGTCCTTCCCCGCGAACCTGCTCGCGAGGATGTTCGGGTTCAGCGCACGCGAGTACTTCGACGGTGACCCCGGCAACGACGCGCCCGTCGACGTGAGGTTCTGATCCGGTGTTCGAGCAGATCTCGGCCAACAAACGACGCACCTGGTTCCTGCTCGTCGGGTTCGGGGCGCTCATCGCGGCGGTGACCGCTGCGGTCACGTTCCTCTTCGGTCTCGGCACCTGGGGTTTCGCCATCGCGGTGGTGTTCGCGATCGCGACGTCCTGGACCTCCTACTGGTGCAGTGATCGACTCGCGCTCGCCGCGGCCCGGGCCCGCCCGGCCGATGGTCCCGAGTTCGCCCGGTACCACAACCTCGTCGAGGGGCTCTGCATCGCCGCGGGCATCCCGAAGCCCCGCCTCTTCGTGGTCGACGACGACGCGCCGAACGCATTCGCGACCGGCCGCAACCCGGAGCACGCGGCGATCGCGGTGACGACCGGCCTGTTGGCCCTGCTCGACCGGGTGGAACTCGAGGCCGTGCTCGCCCACGAGCTGGCCCACGTCAAGAACTACGACATGCTCGTCGGCACGATCGCGGTCACCGCCGTCGGCGCGCTCGCCCTGCTGAGTGACATCGGGCTGCGGGTGATGCTGTGGGGCGGGGATCGCGACGACGACTCGTCGAACAATCCGCTGGCCGGTCTCATCGCCGTGGCCGCCATCGTCCTCATCGCACTCGCGCCCCTCGCGGCCCGGCTCATGCAGTTCGCGATGAGCCGCCGGCGCGAGTTCCTCGCCGACGCGAGCGGTGTCGCCCTCACCCGGTACCCGCCCGGCCTCGCCTCGGCGCTCGAGAAGCTGCGCGACAACGGCACCGTCGTCGCCGCGGGCAGCCGGGCCATGGCCCAGCTCTGGATCGAATCACCGCTCGACTACCCCGCAGACCAGGAAGGGAACAGGCGCTCGTGGCTCAACCGCGCGTTCGACACACACCCCCCGATCGACGAGCGCATCGAGGTCCTGCGCGCCATGTGATCCGGGCCGTCGCCGGGGCGACCGCGGTGGTCGCGTCGGGCGCGTTCGCCCTCGCGGCCTGCGGTGGCGGGGACGGGTCCGAGTCGACGACGACCTCGAAGGCCGAACCGGTCACGACGACGACCACCGCGCCGCCGGTCGCGCCGCTCACGGGACTGGCGGATCCGACCGGGGCGGCGCAGGGTCGCGCCGCACTCAGCGTCAAGATCGAGAACACGCCCGAATCGCGCCCCCAGACCGGCCTCGATCAGGCCGACGTGGTCTGGGAGGAGGTCGTCGAGGGGCAGATCACCCGCTTCGTCGCGATGTTCAACTCCCAATCCCCGGCGACCCTCGGACCGATCCGCTCGGTGCGCCTCACCGATCCGAACATCGTCTGGCCGGTGGGCGGCATCTTCGCCTTCTCGGGTGGGGCCCGGTACGCGCTCGATGGCATCGCGAAGGCCCCGGTCGTCCTCGTCGACGAGTCCCGGGCCGGATCGGCGATGTACCGCGAGCGCAGCCGGCGGGCGCCGCACAACCTGTACGGGCGCGGTGACGCGCTGTTCCAGAAGGGCGGCACGCCGGTCCCGCCGCCGGCCCTCTTCACCTACACCACCAAGCGCCGCGTCACCGACGCACCGGGAACGCAGGCCGCGCTCGCGGCCCGGGTCGGGTTCAAGGGGTCCTACGCGGTCGACTGGACCTGGGACGCCCCGCGCCGGGTCTGGCTGCGCAGCACCACCGGACGCCCGTTCACGGTGGCCTCCGGGGCGCAGGTCAGCGCGACGAACGTCGTCATCATGGCGATCACCTACCGCGGCGGCGCCGGCGCGATGCAGGCCGAGGGCATCCTCACGGGGGAGGGCCGCGCGATCGTCCTCACCGACGGCCTCGCGATCGAGGGTCGGTGGATCCGGCCGAACCAGACCACCCCGGCCCGGTTCGTGGACGGTGCGGGGCGGACGGTCGCGCTCACGCCGGGCAACACCTGGGTCGAACTGCCGGACGTCTCCTACCCGTTGGCGGTGACGCCGGCCCCGGTGGCGACCCCGACGTCGGCGCCCTGAGGCACCCGCGGTGACCGCGGTCACCGCACGCCGACGATCTGAGGGGTCGGCGGTTCGGCCGGTAGCATCCGGGCCATGGCTGACGAACGAGCAACCGGTACCGCCCGGGTCAAGCGGGGTCTCGCCGAGATGCTGCGCGGCGGGGTCATCATGGACGTCGTCGACGCCGCGCAGGCGAAGATCGCCGAGGATGCCGGGGCCGTCGCCGTCATGGCGCTCGAGCGGGTGCCCGCCGACATCCGTCGCGACGGCGGGGTGGCCCGGATGTCGGACCCCGAGATGATCGAGGGCATCAAGGCCGCGGTGTCGATCCCGGTGATGGCCAAGTGTCGCATCGGGCACTTCGCCGAGGCCCAGGTGCTCGAGACCCTCGGGATCGACTTCATCGACGAGTCCGAGGTGCTCACCCCGGCCGACGAGGCGTTCCACGTCGACAAGTGGGGGTTCACGGTCCCGTTCGTGTGCGGTGCGACGAACCTCGGCGAGGCGCTGCGGCGCATCTCGGAGGGCGCGGCGATGATCCGCTCGAAGGGTGAGGCCGGGACCGGGAACATCGTCGAGGCGGTGCGCCACCTGCGGTCCATCCTCGGTGACATCAAGCGGCTGACCGTCGCCGATGACGAGGAGCTCTACGGCTGGGCCAAGGAGCTCCGGGCTCCGATCGACCTCGTGCAGGAGGTCGCCGCCCGCGGCGAACTCCCGGTGCCCATGTTCTGCGCCGGTGGGATCGCGACTCCGGCCGACGCGTCGCTCGTCATGCAGATGGGGGCCCAGGCGGTCTTCGTGGGGAGCGGCATCTTCAAGAGCAGCGACCCCGAGCGGATGGCGAAGGCGGTGGTCGAGGCGACCACGCACTACGCCGACCCGTCCATGGTGGCCAAGGTCTCCCGAGGCCTCGGCGACGCGATGCCCGGCCTCGAGATCTCGAAGATCGAGACCCCGTTCGCGGGTCGGGGCTCGTGAGCGTGGCGGGAGCGCCCCCAGGTGGGCCCCTCGCCGCGCCGGCAGCCTGAGGCTGCCGGCCCGCGCGTCGGGGGAGTGACGCCGTGAAGGCCGGGGTCCTCGCACTCCAGGGCGCCTTCC